>PXDC01000388.1 GCA_003565135.1 Verrucomicrobiota bacterium | reverse complement strand
TTGGGTCGAAGGCGTATGTGGCGGCGTTGATGCGGGAGCGCGTGGATTTTGTGGGGGCCAAACGCAAGAGCGGACCGAGCCGGATGCGGGGGGCGGCCCTGAAGGAGTTGTACAGTCTGCGCAATCTGCAGAAGCATCCGTTGGGAGCCGGGACCGAATAACCGATCGACCAGATTCATTTAACGCTGGTAACGATGGCCTCATTAGGAGACCCTGTGGGGAAAGCGGTTATTGATCCAATGACGGGCACACGACTCTCACTGCAGTCTAACCGCTTGTCGTTATGTCCTGAAATCGTTTACAACGGCCCTCACCCATGTCCAAGTCAATCGTTCTCTTCCTCTCGGCCGCAATTCCGGCTCTTATTTCCACGTCCGTCGTTTCCGCCGGCGAGACGGGGTCCCCACTCGATCCTGACCTAATTCCCATGGTCGAACCCCATAAAACCGTAATCGTTGACGACCCGAGCTGGCCGCGTTTCAACTGGATGTCCTTCGACCAGGACAAACTCGTCAGTTGGGGCGACCACCAGTACAGCGTCTACTGGAACGCCGACCGCCTGCTGACCCTTGTCCGTCGTGACCTGAATACCGACGAGACCCAGGTCCTCGCTTTTCCGAACTATGTCCTCGCCGAGGGCCTCTCTGAACGCCAGCAAAACAACGCCCACCGCAACATTGTGGTCGGTCTCAGTCCCGGTGACGGTCGGGTGCACCTCTCTTGGGATCACCACAACAACGACCTTAACTACACCCGGAGCCGCCCGGGATTCGTCACCGACCCGCCGGCCGAGATGACGCTCGAGGACTTCGAGCCGAAGCAGCCCCTCACCGACGGCGCCCCGCAGAATGTCACCTACCCGCGGTTCTTCAACGACCACAAGGAGAACCTTTTCTTCTTTTTCCGCAGCGGCGGAAGCGGCCGGGGCGACATCGCCCTCTTCGAATACGACCACGCCAAGGGCACCTGGACAATGATCAGCAACCGGCTCTTCGGGCGCGAGGGCGTGTATCCCGACTGGAATAATAGCGATTCCCGCAACGCCTACATGCACGACCTCCTCTTCGACGACCGGGGCCGCCTGCACATCACGTGGATTTACCGCGAAACCTTCGCCACCTGGGCGAGCAATCACGACCTCCACTACGCCTACAGCGACGATCGCGGCCGAACCTGGAAAAACAACGCCGGTCAGCAGATCGCCGACACCCGCAAAGGCGAACAAATCCTCCTGGACAGTCCCGGGATACGCGTCCGCGAGATCCCCGTCTTCTCCTGGCTGATGAACCAGTGCGGGATGACCCTCGATTCTCAGAATCGCCCGCACGTTGCCACTTTTCATATGGCCGAGCCCTGGATTCCCGACGAGGTGGAGCACGATCCACCCGCCGAGGAACACCACCGGCTCAACTACTACCATTACTGGCGTGACCGCGCGGGAACCTGGCACCGCAGCGATCCCCTCCCGGTGCCCACACCCCGCCGGCGTCCCATGATTGTCGCCGCCCCCGACGACACGATCGTCATATACTTTACGACTCCCGACGGTTTCATGGCCCACGTCGCCGGGCCGGAGGACGGCTACCGCCACTGGCACACCGTCCGGCTCACCGGTCCCGAGTTCCGGGTCAACGACACCACCAAACACGACCGCCGCCGCCTCCGGGAAGAAAACATCCTCTCCTTCACCGCCGACCCTCGAGGCGTTGAAACCGGCAGCGGTTTCGCCTTCCTCGACTTTTCCCTCGAACTCCTGACAAAGCCTGAAGGCACCGACCGTTCACCCTGAACTGCTGGTGAAAGCTTTTCCGGTTTTGACAAACTGCCGGTCGGAAATCGCTCTGGAAACGAGAAAGAAAGAAGACGGATTTCTCCTATGACAAAACATCGCCGGTTGCTCCTTCTCCCCGTCCTGTTCGCCCTCTCCGCCGGATGCGCCGCCGCGGCGCCGGACCCCCGCGCTGCGCCCGCGCGAGAAGTCCGGACTCCACTGAGCGACCGGGAGTTCTTCGGAAAACTTGACCTCGACCGTCCCGGGCTCGAACCGGTCCGCGCCGCGGTCGACTCCGGCGACCCCGAACAGGCCCGGAGCGCCCTCGCTGAGTACTACCGGCACCGGTCCGGGGTTTTTCACCCGTTCGACCCGGAAAATCCGATTCCGGAGTCGTTGTCGCGGGGGCGTTTCGAACGCGCCGCTCGCCCCCTGGTCGAACGCACCGGCGATTTCGCTCCGGAATACTGGCGCGACGACGGATTCTACGACTTCGAGGCCTCCGGGATTCGTTTCAAGGAACGCATGTACTATTTGGAAGGATTCGGCCGCGCGGCGGCGGCCGAGGAGGGCGAGCGTACCGCCGAGGCCCTCGTTACCCTGATTCGTAGTTTCATCGACCAGTACCACAGCCCGGAAGGCCGGGGCCAGGGCATGTGGTTTTCCATGAACACCGGTATCCGCATGCGCACAGGCTGGCCGGTCGCCTTCCTCGCGTTGCTGGACTCGCCCCGGTTTACAGACGACGACCTCATCCTCTTCCTTAAATCGGTCTGGGACCAAACCGACCACCTGCGGCACCACCACAGCGAGACCTCCAACTGGCTGACATTTGAAATGGCCGGACTCTACACGTCGGGAGTAGTGTACCCGGAATTCAAGGACGCCCCTGAATGGCGCCGCGTCGCCACAGAAACCGCCGTGGCCGACTTGGAGCGAGGCTGGCTTCCGGACGGCATGACCATCGAGCTCTCCCCCGCCTACGGTCGTTACTTTTCCAATTACTTCGTCATTTACGACCTGGCCGAACACGTCGGGCGCCTGGGCGAGTTCAATATCCGCGATCTTCACGCCAAAACCGAGTCCATCTTTGAGGTCTACCTGAAGATCATGGCCCCCGACCGCCTGGCCCCCGCCACAAACAACAACCGTCCGGCCCCGGTGATCGAGATTCTGGATTCCGGCCTGGAGCGTTTCCCGGACCGCGAGGATATCCGCTGGGCGGTCAGCGACGGCGAGCACGGGACCCCGCCGGACGACACCTCCCTCGTTCTCCCCTACGCCGGATTCGCCGCCATGCGGAGCGGCTGGGAACGCGGCGCCCACATGCTCTACTTCGATTTTGGTCCGGTCGGGTACCGCCACGCCCACCAGGACGGGCTCAACATCATGCTCTGGGCTTACGGCCGACAGGTTCTCTTCGACCCCGGACTGGTCGGTTACGAATATGACGATCCCTTCGTCAACTACGCGGTCGATACCTTTTCCCACAACACGGTCCTCGTCGACAATCGTCCCCAGCGCCGTGCCTGGTACGACAACCCCCACCCCAGAAGGATGCCCTACCGCGAGTTGGAGGATTTCCGGTGGGAAACCACCCTCGCCCACGACTTTGCGGCCGGGGTCTACGATGAAGCCTACGGCATGCCCGGGGTCAGCAACGCCTACCCCTACTCGGACGGGAGCAACTTTGGCGAAGGTTGGGAGTATCCGACCGTCCATTACCGAAGGGTGTACTACCACAAACCGGACGTTTTTCTCGTCGCCGACACGCTCGTCGCCAAAGACAACGACGCCCACGACTACGACCTCCGGTGGCACCTCGATTCGACGAAACTCGTCGCTGGCCAAGACGGCCTGGGCCAGGCCACCGCCGACGACGGCAAGCCCAATCTGGAAGTGGTTCCCCTGCTTACCGACAACCTCGAGGTCACCGCCACCTCCGCCCAGGAGGATCCGGAGATCCTCGGCTGGCGCGTGGCCCGGTCCGACAGCCCGCAACCCGCCACCACCGTTCAGCACCGCAGAAACGGCCCCGGCACGGTCCAATTCCTCACGCTTCTCCTTCCCCTCGAACCCGGCAAATCAACCCGCCTCGCCGCTTCGCAACAAACCGGCTCCGCATCCGCGGCGTTCGAACTCGACGACGGCCGCCGCTTCATCGTAGACATCCCCGGCGAATTCTGGGAAAAATTAACGGTTACCCGGGAATAAGTTCCCGATGGCCTCCATCCCGGACTTCGGAACGTTTTTCTCCCGATTCCTTGCCGCCCGCACGAGGATAGAGTACCCGTACTGCGCACGTATCTCTGACAAAAAATCCATGAAAAGAAAAATCATTAT
The DNA here is from genome assembly GCA_003565135.1 of Verrucomicrobiota bacterium. Classification (GTDB taxonomy): domain Bacteria; phylum Verrucomicrobiota; class Verrucomicrobiia; order Opitutales; family T3Sed10-336; genus PXDC01. The sequence continues at coordinate 15,032 of PXDC01000388.1, read as the reverse complement.
CTACGGTGCCTCCGGCGGAATCGGGTCCGCCCTGGCACGAGCTTTAGCCAAGCGCGATACAGATCTCCACCTGGCAGGGCGGGATAGGAACAAAGTGGAGGAATTGGCGAACGAATTAAAAACCGGATACACCGTCGGCGATGTCAACGACGAAGATTACTTTGCGAGGGTTTCCGAGGACGCGGGAGAGAAGGTCGCCGGCCTCATATACGCCGTCGGAACCATCAATCTGCGCAACTTGCGCCAGTTTAAAACCGCCGATTTCCTGGCCGATTTTCGCGTCAATGCCCTGGGGGCGGCACTGGCGGTACAGGCCGCCCTGCCCGCTCTCAAAAAAAGCGACGCCGGTTCCGCCATCCTCCTCTTTTCCAGTGTAGCCGCGGGTCAGGGTTTCCCGTTCCATACCTCCATGGGAATGGCGAAAGGAGCCGTTTCCGGATTGACTCTTTCGCTGGCCGCCGAGCTCGCCCCCGGAATCCGGGTCAACGCCATCGCTCCTTCACTGACGGAAACGCCCCTGGCTGCCGGACTTTTAAACAACAAAAAGAACGCCGACGCAATCGCCGCGCTCCACCCCCTGCGTCGCCTGGGTAAACCCGAAGACATTGCCGAAACAGGCGCCTTCCTGATGTCACAGCAAGCGGAATGGATCACCGGGCAGATCATTCACGTCGACGGCGGCCGCTCCTCATTACGGACGGGAGGGTGAATCCCGCACCGCGAGCGAACCGGCGTGACCGCGGGCTCATGACCAATCTCCGCTTTATACTCGGCGACCAACTCAGCCGATCCGTAAGCTCCCTGCGGGATGTCGACCCGAGCAAGGACACCATCCTCATGGTCGAAGTCGCGGAGGAAGCCACCTACGTTCGGCATCACAAGGCGAAGCTGGTTTTCATATTCTCGGCCATGCGGCATTTCGCCGAAGAACTGCGCCGCGAAGGGTTGCGGGTGGATTACGTCCGATTGGACGATCCCCAAAACACGGGTTCCTTCGCGAGCGAGCTGAAACGGGCGATCCCGCGAAGCCGGGCAGGCCGCGTGGTCATCACCGAACCGGGAGAGTGGCGGGTTTTGCAAGGCATACGGGACTGGGAAAATCAGACCGGAACTCCGGTCGAAATCCGGGAAGATGACCGTTTCCTTTCCTCCCTCCGGGAATTCAACGTGTGGGCCGAAGGCCGCAAACAGTATCGGATGGAATTCTTTTACCGAAACCTGCGCCGAAAAACCGGATGGCTCATGAACGGGGATCAGCCGGAAGGTGGACGTTGGAACTACGACATTGAAAACCGCAAACCGCTTCCCGACGACTGCCAACCTCCGCAACGCAAAGGGTTCCCGCCCGACAAGATCACCCGCGAGGTTATGGAGCTGGTGAAGGAACGGTTCGCCCACCATTTCGGTGAAATAAATAATTTCCGCTGGGCCGTCGACCGCGACAGCGCCCAAAAGGCTCTGAAAGTGTTTATCGACGTCTGCCTCCCCACGTTTGGCCAATATCAGGACGCGATGAAAGCGGGCGAGGACTTCTTGTACCATTCGGCTCTTTCGCCGTACCTCAATTGCGGGCTCCTCCTGCCGCGGGAAGTGTGCGAATCCGCCCTGCAGGCCTTCCACGAAGGGGAGGCTCCCCTGGCGGCGGTCGAGGGGTTTATCCGCCAGATTCTGGGATGGAGGGAATACATACGGGGCATCTATTGGTTGCACATGCCCGAGTACCCAAAATCCAACTACTTTAACGCTCGTCGGTGCCTTCCTGGGTTCTATTGGACCGGCGACACGGAAATGCGCTGCATGAGGGAAACCATCCGCTCGACCAAACGTCACGCCTACACGCACCACATCCAACTTTTGATGATCACAGGAAACTTTGCCCTCCTCGCCGGAATCGATCCCGCCCAGGTGGAAGAATGGTACCTGATCGTCTACGCCGACGCGTTCGAATGGGTCGAACTTCCCAACACCCACGGCATGGCACTGCACGCGGACGGGGGCATCATCGGCTCCAAACCCTACGCCGCCTCGGGAGCGTACATCAACCGCATGTCGGATTATTGCTCCGGTTGCGCTTATGCCCCGACGACAAAACTCGGCCCAAAAGCCTGTCCGTACAATTACCTCTACTGGAATTTCCTCATGGAGAACCAAAAACAACTCGAACACAATCCGCGCATGCGCATGTCGTATCGCAACCTGGCCCGCATGAGCACCGACCGCCGAAAAAAAATCCGCGCGGAAGCAAATACCTTCCTAGGGGCTCTTTGACCGAGCCCCCTGGCCAGAACGGCGCTCATGTGCGGGCGAACCGGAGCCCGACCCGGGTCAGTCGCCCGGCTCGGGCGGGAGGATGAAGAAGTCGTCGAACCAGAATTCCTGGTCCTCGTCCTCATCCCAGCGGGTGTAAAACAGAAACCGGTAGAGGTGATCGAGCTCCGGATGGGCCTCGCGGACGCGACGCAGATCCATTTCGATTTCGTGCCACTCCCCGTCGTCGACCAGCGAATACGCGTCGAGATCAATGTAGGGTTCGTTGGTGCGGTTTTCCGTGCCCCCGAGAATGAATCCCCTCGGACGTCCCGGGGCCTCGAAAGGCTCCACTACGAGGGCGACAGGCGTACCCGGCCGGATGCGGTAGGCCAAGCGAAGGCGCGGGTATTCGTTGATCACCCACGCCCCCGGCGCAATGGCCGCCGCGGCCCGGTTGGCCTTGTTGGGATCGAAGTAGAGCCGTTTCGCCTTGCCCCGACCGTCCGCCCGTTCCTCGTGGGCGAAGCCGGTAAGCCAGCCGCGGTAGAACTTGAAGTGGTACCCCCACTCGGTATCGCGGGTCTCGTCCTCGAAATCGGCCCGCACCAGCGGATCACCCGGCTCGCGCGCCTCGGCGACGTCGATAAACACCACGTCGATCGCCCGGCTGCCGTCGGCGAACACCACGCGCACGGTAGCCCGGTAATGCCCGGGCCCGGCGTAGGCGTGCGCCGGAGAGCGTTCTTCCGAACCGGAGCCGTCGCCAAAATCCCAATACACACGCTCGATCCGGACCAGGTCGTCCACCGAGAAAGCGAACCGGACGGGCTCGTCCGGTTCGGGACGGGGGTTGTCCGCCCGGACGACAACCCGCGCGGGATTCGGGTCACCGTGCTCGTAGGCGCCCATATCGGGAGCGTCCCCGCTCCACGGCAGGCCGACCGGATCCCCCTCCTCCCACGCAACCTCCCGGTCCAGGTGGAGCCGGGCCGGAAGGTAGCCGCGCAGCTCCACTTTTTCGATACGCGCGAGCCGGGTTCCCTCGCCCACGGCGATCCAGTCGCCCCGCTCGCCCTCGATCCCGAAACCGTCGAAAAAGAACACCCCGTCAGCCACCGGCAGGACGCGTCCCCGGCCGCTCCCCAGGGCCACGGTCAGGGGAAGCCCTGCGTCGCGCGCCGCGCTGTCCGGCTCAAGGCGATAATCGAGACGGTCACGGTCAACGAACCCCGGGTCGGCGTCGAGGGTGCCGTCGAACTCACTCCAGAACCCGCGCTGCAGAGGCGTGCGTTCGTCGGCCTCGGCCGCGGTGAGGTGGTCGCCGCGATAGCGGACGACCGTCTGTCCGCTATCGGTCCCCCGCAGCAGGTTGTTCCTAAGGCGGTTGTCGCCGGCCACCTCCTCGTTCCAGATAAACTGCACGTGGCCTCCGGCCCAGTCGTTGCCGGCAAAGATGTTGTTCTGGAACAGCGTCGAGCTCACATTCATACCCCAGAGCTCCCACCCGAAACCGAGGTTGTCGGCGATGGTGTTGTGGTAGACGCGCGAATTCACCATGCGGAACGGCTCGCGGAAGTGATGGGTCGGGCCGGCCCCCACCGGCATGTAACTCCCGGAGTTGAGGGGTGTGTGACGGTTGCGGAAGACGCGGTTGAAGCGGAAAATCCCCTCGTGGTACAGGTTCTTGGCCCGGCTGTCGGCCGAGTAGGCGCTGTCGCGGGCCTCGGTGACGATATTGCCCTCGATCAGGATCCTCGTGGTCGCCCAGAACTCGAAGTTGCGGCCCCAGTCGTTGTGAAACAGGTTGCCACGCACGACCGCGTAGCGGCAAACGCTCACCAGCAGGGGATTGTGGCCGACCCGGGTAAAGGAATTCCCCTCGATGAGGACGTGCTCGCTCTCGCGTACCTGGACCATATTGCCGGTGACCCGGTCCTTGCTGAAAACGTTGTCGAGAATTTTCACATGGCGGCATCCCAGCAGGTCGGTCACCGGTCCGGCGTCCACCATGCGGTTACCGCGAAGCGTCAGGTACCCCGAGTCCCGCGCCCGCACCCAACCGCCCTCGCCGCGGCCGTCGATCATAAACCCTTCGACCCCCACATGACGGGCCTCCTGCAAGTCGACGGCGAATCCCCGTCCCACCGGCCGCAGGACCGCTTCCCACGGCTTCTCCGACCGAAACGTCACCGGCGCTCCCTCGCGTCCGCTCACCTGCGGCGCGATCGTTCCCTCGTAGTCGCCCGGCAGGAAAGTCACCGTATCGCCGGGAGCGACCCGGGCATTGGCGTGATCGATCGTGCGCCAGGGATTCTCGTGGTCGCCGGCGGCATCGTCGTCGCCGTCGGGCGACACGAAGTAGTCGGCCCCTTGAAGGGACACAGCGGAAAAGGCAATCGCGGTCATATAAACGAATAATCGGCGTAGGGATTTCATGGTGAGCGTACGAATGCTTTGATCGTGGCCGATTCGGCCGTCTCGTTCCCAAGCGGCCGGACCGTGTAGCGCCCGACCGCGGCCGGGACGATAAAGGATTCGGCGTAGTGGACCTCGAACGGTTCGAAGGCCCGGTCGGGACTTTCCACCACCGCGGTGTCGCCCTGGACAAGATTGAGCACCTGCACACCGCCGCGTTCGGCGCCCCCGGTATCGTGGGGAGTCGCGCCGCGGAACCAGTGGCGGCGGGTCTCGATGAACTCGGTCTCGTGGAGGCCGGTGCGCTCTTCGCGCCAGCCCTCGCCGCGGGCGATTTCCGAGACGCGGTTGATGAGTTGGGCGCGGGCCCAACTCGCGTCCCGCTCCCAGCGGATCACCTGCTTCCCCCGCTCGAGGTTGACCGGACGCGGCATTCCGTCGAGCCCCATACGTCCCCAGTCCCAAAGCTTGAACGTAAAAATGTACGGCGTGGCCGAAATTTCCAGCACCATCGACCCGGCGCCGGAGCAGTGCAGCGTGCCGGCGGGAATGAGGAAATGGTCGTGCGCCTTCGCCGGAAACCGCGCGGCGAAACGCTCGGCATCAAAGGCCTTCTCCCCGCGCTTCGCCGCTTCGAGGTCGGCCATCATTGCCGCGGGATCGGTTCCGTCGCGACACCCGAGGTAAACGGAGGCATCCGGCTCCGCCGCGAGCAGGTAATAACTCTCGTCCTGTGTGTACCACAACCCGAAATGCTCCCGGGCGTATTCGGCATCCGGGTGTACCTGGAAGGAAAGGTTGCTCCCACCCATCGTATCCAGAAAATCAAAACGAATCGGAAACTCCGCCCCGAACCGCGCCCGCACCGGCTCCCCCAGAAGACGGCCCGGCTGGCCGTAGACCAAATTCTGCGCCGGAATCTCCACCTGTTTCCCGCCGAAATCCAACAGGAGCGAATTTTCCTCGGGCACGCAGTCGAAGCCCCAGGCGAAATTGGTGGGCGCCGGGTCGAGTCCGAATTTTCTACGCATCCACTGTCCGCCCCAGGGGCCCGGATCGAAGAACGGCACTACCCGGAAAGGCCGCCGTGCGGCCGTCTCCAGTCCGGCGCGGAACGCCGCGCCGGAAATCAGTTTCGGCGCGGCTGATTCCGTTGTATCGAGCAAGAACCCCCACCGATCCAGCGTCTCCCGCTTGCGGCGGTCGGCCACGCGCCAATCGATGAAGAAACTGCGCTTGTACTGCATGGACGGCTTCTCGCCGCGGTTGCGCACGCCCAAATTGTCGACCTCGCCGCGACGCTGACGCAACTGCCCCTCCCACCGGGGAAGGTCCGCGTACACCAGGACTGCCTCCGGCGGCGCCAGAAGCGAGGCCCCGGGCCCCACGACGACTGACGGCCCCGGCCCGTTTCCATCCCGCAACCGTTTGCGCAACACCGCCGTGCGCCCGGGTTCAAGAAAATCCTCCAGGCGCAGTCGCGTCCAAAATCCGAATACGGGATCGTCACCCCCGAGATCGGGCGCCACCAAGCGCTCGATCCGGTCCGGCGGCTGGAACGCCTCCCCGGCATCCAGCACCGTCGCCCCCACCCAGCGCTGCGAAATCTCGGCGCGGATCCGTTCTCCGTCGACGCCCGGGTAACACTCCACTGCCAGCAACGCCCCCGCCGGCACCGTATCGCGCAACCGAGCCACGATCGCCTCCCATCCCTCGGAAACGGCCTCCCGGCCAAAGCCCGGAACAGCCACAAACGGCCGCAGGTCGTAGTTCGGTTTGCCCATCCTTATTCGCCTTCCGCCGGGCGCTGAAAATCGTCTTCGTAGCGGGTAATGTCCGCCTGTTGCCAATTCCCGAAGGCCACCTCCAAGACCCGCACCGGCGGGCCCGACTCAGGGCAGCTCAAGCGGTGCCTCTCGTTCGCCGGGATCCAGTTTTCGTCGCCGGCCCGGTGGGTGGTGACCCGGTCGCCCACCTGCACCACGGCACCGTCATCGAGCACCACCCAGAGTTCCGCCCGGCCGGTGTGCGACTGGAGCGACAGCCGTTGTCCGGGATGAACGGTCATGAGCGACACCGTGCACTCGTGGTTGGACGCGTATTGCTTGAAGGCTCCCCACGGGCGCTCCACAAGGGAAACGTCCGGTTTGGCGGACGGTATGGGTTTGGTGGCGTAGGACATGGGGAATTGATTTTGGATTTTGGATTGCGGATTATGGATTTTCGAGTTGTTCGCTCCGCGAGCGGAAGTAGTTGAATTTGAAATACACTGACTTTTTCAAGGCCGTTCTGCAACGAGCGGAAATATTATTGGAGATGGTCGTTTGGGTCCTGCCTTTCCGCTACTTCGCTCGGAGCGCCGGACATAAATCCAAATTCCGCAATCCAAAATCCAAAATCAAATGCCTTCACCGCCTGTCGACCACCGTGGGCTTCCCCTCCCGTTCAACGACGATTTTCCGGAAGTTCCGCTCGGCGATGGCGCCGTAGTCGTGGCCGGCGTTGGCGGGATAGATCCCCAGGTAGGCCAGGGGTTCGGAGCCGGTGTTGACCGTGCGGTGGGCGGTGTGGCCGGGAACGTAGACAATGGTGTTTCGCCGCAGGGGGACGAACCGGCTTTCCCCGGTGGCCTCGTCCTCCAGGAGCATGCCGCCCTCGCCGCGCAGACCGACGTACACCTCCGCCGCCGGCCGGTGACTGTGGTAATGCCCCTTGGTCAGGTAGTACTCGTCGCCGACCCTGCCCGGGTAGAGGATGCCGAGTCCGTAGTGGAGCTGGCCGTCGCCCCCGGCGGGCTCGACCGCGGTCACCTCGTAAAGCAGGGGATTCTCGTTTGCCAACACGACGTCGCAGGCGGCGCGGTCGGCGAAGGACTCCCGGAGGTCGGCCAGGTGCCGGCGGACAGTCGGGCGGTCGCCGAGGTGCGCCGTGGCCGGGTCGAAGGCGACGGCCAGGTCTTCAGGCCGAATATCGAGGAGGGGGGAAGCGCTCATGGTGCGGCGGATTCGGTTAAAGTCGCCGGAACGTCAATCCCGGCATAACGAAGAACATTGATGGCGGCCCCGGTGAGAGGAGGATGCGCCGGTTCGACCAGGCGGGCCGCCGGGCACGCCGTTCGCACCGCCGCCTCCACCATCGGCTGGTAGGGAGGGCCCGAGCGGACGCAGCCGCCGAGCAGGACGACCTCCGGCCCGCCGGGGAAATCGAGTTTGCGGGCGACCCCGGCGACCAGGTTGCCCAAGGCGGCCGCGCCCCTTTCCAGGAGGCCCCGGGCCGTCGGATCGCCTGCGGCCGCATGGCGTGTTACCACCGGGGCAAAGGCCGCGATTTCGTCCACGGTCCACTTTTCGGCGTAGAGCCGGGCCAGGAGTTCGTCCACTTCGGAAAGCCCCAGCAGGGCCAGGGCGGAAGCCTGGAGCGGCGTTGAAGGCCCCCGGCCGTCGGCCGAACGGGCGGCCGACCGCAAGCCCCCCAGGGCCAGGCCCATCGCCGCCCCTTCGTCGTCGAGCAGCCATCCCCACCCGCCGCACATGAAGGTGGCGCCGGTGGAATCGCGGCCGAGACAATTGCTGCCGGTGCCGGCGATCAAGGCGATTCCCGGCCGGCCGGCCAGGCCGCCGGCCAGCGCGTTGTGGAGGTCGTTCTCCACCCGGACCGCCCCGGGCGGCGCCAGCGCCAACCCTTCGGCCACCGAAACCATGTGGGCGGCATCCGCCGAAGAGCGCACCCCGGCACAGCCCAGAAAAGCGGCCGCCGCCGGCCGAGGATCCAGACCCGCCGCCGCCCAGGCCGCGTCGACCGCCTGTTTCAACTGACGCCCGGCCACCTCCAGGCCCACGTTGTGGTAGTTCGACGGCCCGGCCTCCCCGGTGCCGCGAATCCGGCCTTCGCCGGATACCAGAACCGCGCGCGTGCGGGTACCCCCGCCGTCCACTCCGAGATAAAACGCCACCCTGCGACCTCTAGCGGTCCTCATTCCCCGGTTCAACAGATTTAACATTTCCTAACAACAAACACCCGCTTATAACATCGAACAAACTCTCGAAAAAAGGCACCGAACAGGCCGTGACCGATAACCCGAAGCGTGTTTCGATTTCCATTCATTCTTCATCATTCGACCCTCTTCCCTCCATGACAACGCCGCGCCACCAACGACTCCTCACCCTCCTGCGCGACCGGGGCGCGCTGGCTACCCGCGACCTGCCGGAGCTGCTGGGCGTGACGGCGATGACCGTTTCGCGCGACCTGCGCGCCCTGCAGGAACTCGGCCTGGTGCGGCGGTCGCGCGGGCGGGTGGAGTCGGCCTCGCGGGCCGCGGGTGAACCCGATTTCGAAGCCAAGGCGGTCACCGCCACCGCCGCGAAGCAAAGGATCGCCGCAACCGCGGTGCGTGCATTCGTCCGCGACGGCGACGTCATCGCCCTGGAGGGCGGCACCACGGTGGCCACACTGGCCGAACACCTGCCCCGGGCGCGCATTTCCGTCGTCACCAACAGCCTTCCCGTAGCCGCCAGGCTGCGCGCGCTTCGCCCCGCCCTCCCGGTACGGGTGATCGGGGGCTGGGTCAGCAGCGTCTCCGGAAACGCCACCGGCCCCGAGGCGGCGCGGGCATTGGAAAAGACGGAGGCCTCGATCTGCTTCATCAGCGCGACCGCCTTCGACGCAGTCGTCGGGCCGACCGACCCGAACCCGCTTGAAATCGAGGTGAAGCGCGCCCTGGCCGCCGCCGCGACACGCACGGTCCTCCTCCTCGACGCGGGCAAATTCGGTCGGCGCTCGGTGGCGGTCACCCTGCACCCCCGCCGCCTGCACGCCCTGGTCACCGATACCGCACCCCCGCCTGAGATTGCCGCCCTGCTGCGCCAACACGGAGTCCGGGTGATCCTCGCGGGCGACGTCGAAGGCACTCAGCAAAGCCCAATCGAAGACAACACCGGGCTCCCTTGAAGCAACGGGACGGCGCTCACGCAATACGCGGTCCCGACAACGCTGCTTGGTCACGCCGATACCGGCCCGTGAGGGTTCCAAGAAAGCTTCACACACCTCTGAGAAGCCAAGCGGCAAGCCTTGACGCTTTGTCGGCCGCCTTATACATCCTCAATCACGGTGCCCGAAAAGCGTCCACGCATCACCCAGAAACACATCGCGGAAGCGGCGGGGGTTTCGAAATCGGCGGTATCGCTGGCACTGCGCAATCACCCCAGTCTACCGCGGGTCACCCGCGAGCGAATCCGGCGCCTGGCCGACCGGATGGGCTATTACCCCGATCCGGCGCTGTCCGCCCTGATGGGTTACCGTCACGGTCACCGGACACCGGCCCTGGAAATTCTCGGCTGGATCACCAACTGGCCCACCCAGGACGGCTGGAAGCACGAGTCCCCCGTTTACGCCCACTACTTTGAAGGGGCCCGGGCACGTGCCCGGGAACTCGGTTACCGCCTGGAACATTTCTGGGTCCGGGAACCGGGTATGAGCCGTTCCCGTTTCGAACAGGTATTGGACGCCCGGAACATCCGCGGCCTCATCCTGGCTCCCCAGCCCGCCCCGGACGCCCGACTCGACCTCGACTGGTCGCGCTATGCCGCGGTCAAGATCGGCTACACGCTCAAAGCGCCGCCCCTTCACACGGTCACCTGTTCCCATTTCAATTCGATGAAGATCGTAATGAAAAAACTCCGCGGACTCGGTTACCGCCGGATCGGCTTCGCCCTGCAGAACACCGTGGACGCACGCGTGGAGCACGCCTGGCTCGGGGCGTACCTCCTCGACCGCGAACTCGACGGCGACGGCCCGCCCATTCCGCCCCTGCTTTTCCGGGGCGCGCAGCGGGACCGCTTCCAAGGCTGGTTCGACGATCACCGTCCCGACGCCGTCGTCACCGCCGAACCCGGATTCGCCGCCACGCTTATCGACTGGTGCGGGCGATTAAACCTGAAGGTTCCGAACGATATCGGCGTGGCGGTGGTTTCCAACGTTCCCCTCGAAGGCCGTTTTTCCGGAATCAACGAGGGCTCCGAGCAGATCGGCAAAACCGCCGTCGACGTCCTGGCCCGCCTCCTCTACCGGAACGAAACGGGAATCTCCGACACCCCCCAGCGCATCCTCATCGACGGCACCTGGGTCCCCGGCCAAACACTGCGGAGACCGGGAAAGAAACGATGAGGTTTTTCATTTCTCGTTTTCCGTTTCCCATTTTTCATTTTTCATTTTTGAACCGCCCGGAAACCCGCTCCCGATTTCAATCGCAACTTCAACCTCACGCCGGTGGAGGCGGAGGCCGGCAAACGACCTCGCTACGGGGAAGAATCGGGTGGCGAGTTCACGGTGATGTGCGCTGTCTCGCCTGGCTCAAGGGTGAGCGTTTGTGTCGCGAGGATCGAATGTTCCGGCTGCAGCGTCCAGTAATTCGTCTCCAATATACGCGACGCCCATGCGGAATCCTCCTTTAATTTCGCTTCCAGCCAAACCTCGGAATCATCGTCCACACCGAGCGAGGTCAAGACGTTCGCATCCGCCCGACCCAGAATCCGCCTGGCGACAAAGGTAATTTCACCGGCAGCGAGTTCCATCGAAATTTCCGAATCGGCTTCCGCATCAACGGTGAGCTTGTGGAAATGAATCTCAGGTTCTCCTAGATAACGACGTCGCGGTTCTTTCCGGGGGTCGGCAGTAAAATACCGGGCTGTTTCGTCGAGCGGAACCGTTCCTCCGCGAATTTGATCGATAACACGCACTCCGTCGGCCGAAGCCAATAGGGGCCGCCTTTTCCCTCTCCAATGCCAGGTTTGACCCTCGCCATCGGGCTGGGTCAGACTGATACTTTCAACGTGGAAACTAATTTCCACCGCGACATCGCGGATCCCGTCGTCATATTCCGGAAACGAATCGAACTGGCCCGGCTCCTCTCCGGGTTCAGGCGAGGGCGGCGGTGTGAGGGAGGATTGCCGGGGGCGTCCAATATGACCGAACCTGATTCCCGCAAAGGCTTCTCGCGCAATCGCGGAACGAACCTCGACCGTGGCGCGCTTCTGTGGATCCGGGGCATGGACGATTTTTTCGAACGGCGCGCCGACTTCGACGGTGACCGTGCGAAACCTTGTCTCCCATCCCGTAGGTTCGGCAATCCTCAGGCTGTAGTCCCCGTAAGGCATGTTTCGTGATAATGCGAGACCGGTCTCGTCCGACTCGCCGCTGGCGGACACGCGGCGTCCATTGTCCGATTGCATCCTAACGCGATAACCGGGAATGGACCGGCCGTCTTCCGTTTGGATCCGGATTGTCACTGACGAGAATTCCGAGGAACCCGTTGCGGACCCGGTTTGTGGCGTTCGATCTTCCGGCAAGCGCTCGGCGGCCATGCCGGCCAGTTCGGGTTGATCGTGAAACTCGCGGATAAGGCGTTGATAGAGTGCCTCGGCTTCCCGGGTCCGACCCGTCCGGCGGTAGATTTCCGCCAGTCGGAATATCGCGGTCGCCGCGAGTTCGCGATCTTTATCAAAGCGGGTAATCGCCGATTCGTAGGCGGCGATGGCCGCGTCGAAATCACGGTTCACCTCCTCCTCGATCAATCCTTTCTCCAGGGAGGAAGCGAGGCTGTCGGCAGCGACCAGCAACGTGCCGAGAGGCAGGGTGAACAGTAAAGTACAGAGGATGGTTTTCATTTTACGGGCTCCCGTTACACGATTTTCGATATTTCGTTGTCCAATTTACACCGGTACGGGGACCGGGTTTGTCACGGTTTTGCAAAATGTTCCGCAGGCAGATCGAGTTTGTAGCCGACTCCGTGTAGGGTTTTGATCCAACGCGGTTGGTTCGGATCGGACTCCAGCTTCGCGCGCAGACTGGCGATATGATTATCCACGGTGCGCGTGGTAGGGAAGGCGCTGTAACCCCAGACGGCATCGAGAAATCGTTCGCGGGAGACCGGTTCGCCCGGTGTTTCAGCCATGAGCCGGAGCATCGCGAGTTCCTTGGCGCTGAGATAGATCTCACGATCGCCGCGAAACGCCGTCTGACGGATGAAATCCACCTCCGACTCGCCCAGCGAAATCCGTCTGGGGCAGGCGGTCTCCCGGCGGGTACGCCGGACAAGCGCCCGTACCCGTGCCAGGAGTTCCTCTGTACTGAAGGGCTTGACCAGGTAGTCGTCAGCCCCGGCATCGAGGCCGTCAACGCGGTCCCGGACCATCCCTTTGGCGGTGAGCATAAGGATGGGCGCACGGATGCCCCGTCGCCGCAGTTCGGCGCAAACAGTGAAGCCGTCCAGGCGGGGCATCATGATGTCGAGCAGGATCAGGTCCGGTTTTTCCGCCAGCGCCCGATCGAGTCCGTCGTTGCCGTCGGCGGCCGTCAGCACCCGGTGTCCGTCGTCCTCCAGACAGTCGGCCAGGACCGTCCGCATGGGCAATTCGTCTTCGATAATGAGAATACGGGGCATGGGTGTCAGTATTGAGAACTATCGTCCCTGTCGGCCGATGCGATCCTATTGGGACGGCCGGCGGGAATTTCGATAACGAAACGACTGCCCTCGCCGACCTTGCTTTCAACGTGAATTCTCCCGCCGTGGGCTTCCACGATGTGCCTGACGATGCTCAGTCCGATCCCGGCGCCCTGCGTTTCGCGCCGCATCCGGGAGCCGAGGCGGTAGAAACGCTCGAAGATGCGTTCGTATTCATCAGACGGGATTCCCTCTCCGGTGTCTGTGACCGAGAGCCGGATTGTGCCGTCACCGTTACCGCGGCTCAATCCGACGGTGACCGCGGCGTTCGACGGAGAGTGTTTGATCGCGTTGTCGATCAGGTTTACGAGCGCCTGCTGAACCGCCTTTCCATCCACCTCGGTATGGGAAGCCCCGGCAGGGAACCCGGGGTCGATTTGTGTTCCGAGCCGCACGCGGGATTCGAGGGCGCACGGTTGCATAAGATCCGTCGTGTGCCGGACAAGCGCGGCCATATCGGTCAATTCGGTCTCGTATTCCTTGCGACCCTGTTCAATCCGGGAAAAGTCCAGGAGGTTCTCGACAAGCGACGACAGGCGGCGGCATTCCTGGGCGATGAACAGGAAATAGCTGTGACGTTTCTCCGGCTGTTTCACGGCCCCCCGTTCGAGTCGCTCGGCCATCAAGCGGACCGACGCGATGGGCACCCGGAGTTCGTGTGAAACACCCGCCACGAAATTACTCTTCATTTCATTCAGGTGAAGCTGCCGCCGAAAGGCGCGGTGCGCGGTGACGTAACCGGTCAGGGCCGCCACGGCGGCGATCAGAATCAGAGCGCCGAACCAGAACGCCCGCTGGCGTTGCCGGGCGTAGAGCAGATCCGGGTCGACGAGGTGGAGTGCAACGGTCAGTCCTGCGATCGACGCCTGTCCGGTCGCCAAATCACTTTCAACGGTTGCCAGTACTTCGCCATGGGGTTCCGTTGTCGAAACGCGGCGGCCTCGGAGGAATACCGCGGGTTCGCTATAGGGGGGCGGCCGAAGGGGCGCCCGGGAAAGCAGGCTGTCGATGGCGTGCCGCAGAAATTCTTCGGAATGGATGTGCATCTCGAATCGGACATCCTTCGGCGCCCCGTCCGTTGCCGGTTGCTCGTAAGGAATCAGCACGACGAGGCGGGGTCTGTCGTTCGATTCCGTCCAAAAGGCTTGTTCCGCGTTGATAGGGGTTTGGAGGAGCGGCCTGACGGTCCGGTAAAACTCCCGCGTGTCTTCATCCACGGACCAGACCCGTTGACTGGCTCGAATCGGAGCGGAGTAATTCTCGCCGAAACCTTCGAGGAAGCCTATGACCGCATTCAGCAGAGAAGGCGTTGCGAGGGAGGCCTGTTCGATGACCATAGTGGAAAAATCATGGATGGCCGCGGTCAAGGCTTCCGTGCGGACGGTCCCGCGGCGCGATTCTTCGGCAAGCAGTCGGACTCTTTGGAATCGAACGAGGACCGCGAGGGGCAGGCCCGTTTCCGTGACTTCCGGTGTCTGGTCCAGTAAACCGAGTACGTCAAGGGCGGCCTCGTTTCGGCCGGTGGCTGCCAGGAGGAGGGCACGCGAATATTGCGCGTTCGAGTAAAACGGTTCTGGAGGCTCCGATGCAAGAAACCGCTCGTAAGCCTTGAGTCCGGATTCTCTATCCGTCGCTTCGACAGATTGCGCCTCGTTCCACAGATTGGCGGCTTGGCCGTCTAGCCGTTCCGCAGGGTAGGGTTCGACCGTCGGGACCCTTGGATATTCCGCGGGTGCGCGGTGCGGTCCGACGCTCACCAGGTGACCTTCGGAATCGACAGTCGATCCGTGGGGCCAGACGGACTGGATGGGTGCAGAAGGTCCGGCATACCCCTCCCCGGGCTGTTGCGATGCCCCGTGAGCCGTCTTGT
>PXDC01000227.1 GCA_003565135.1 Verrucomicrobiota bacterium | reverse complement strand
TTGCTGCTGCCGGGGCGTTGCCGGGACGATTTGTCGCCGTTCCCGACGGATTGGTTCGCGCTGGAAAGCCGCTGCCGCAATTGGTCTTTGCCCCGCGAGAGCCGCGACATGACCGTGCCGGCGGGAATCTCCAGGACCTCGGCGATTTCCCGGTACGTCATGTCCTCGAGGTAGAACAGGCTGAGCGGGGTCCGGTAGGTGTCGTCGATATCGGACAGGATCTCCATCAACGACGCGGCGTCCGCCCGGTCGACCACGTCCGCCGGTACGGCGGGCCCCTCCGAGGCCGGGGCCACGTCTTCCATGGAGAAAACTTTTTTGCTCTGTCGTTTCCATCTGAGAAATTCGCGGTAAAGCGTGGTGAATAACCAGGATTTTGCCTTGGATTTGTCC
This sequence comes from Verrucomicrobiota bacterium, assembly GCA_003565135.1. Lineage (GTDB taxonomy): Bacteria > Verrucomicrobiota > Verrucomicrobiia > Opitutales > T3Sed10-336 > PXDC01. The sequence goes on along the minus strand of PXDC01000227.1, from coordinate 4,386 downwards.
CGGAGCGAATCGCCTTTTTCAGCCCACCGGCTGAACGTCTGCTGCGTCAGGTCCCAGGCGTCGGCCTCCTTGCCGCTCAGGCTGTAGGCGAAGCGGTACAGGGAAGCATAATGGTCTTCCACCAATTTTTCAAAATCGATGGAGTCATTGTTAGTGGGAGCGCTCATCGGGACGGTTTATTCCCAAAAAGGGTGGCGGGAATTCGGGTTTGGTCCCGCTTTTCTGCCAGAGATGGGTCAAAGCTCAAGCCGAGAGTGGCGGACGGGTCCGGGCGTAGGCGATGACCGCGATCCCGGCGACGGCCAGGAAGATGGAAAAAAAGATGCCCCGGCTCATGCCGAGGATGAGGCCGGCGTCGGGTTCGCGGAAAAACTCGCAGAAAATCCGGGCGGCGGCGTAAAACAAAAGGAACTCCCCGCTCAATTGGCCGGGCCGGAGGCGGGTGACGTCGCTTTTCCAGAAGCGCAGCTGTATGTAGACCAGGAGGGCGGCGCCCTCCAGGGCCGCTTCGTAGAGCTGGGAGGGATGTCGGGGAGGGATTTCCTCGACGGGGACCCCCGGTCGGCTGGCGGGGAAGATCACGGCCCAGGACACCTCCGTGACGCGTCCCCAGAGTTCGCCGTTGATAAAATTGGCGATGCGGCCGAGCAGCAGACCCGGTGGGGCCAGGGTGGCGAAAATGTCCGCCAGTCGCAGGAAGGGCACGCCCTGGCTGCGGGCGATCCAGAGGAGCGCGGCGATACCGCCGAGGAAGCCTCCGTGGCTCGCCATTCCCCCCTCCCAGACCTTGAAGAGGAACATCGGATCGGTCGCCAGTTTCCCCGTTTCGTAAAAAAGCACGTACCCGAACCGCCCTCCGGCCAGCACGCCGACGATGATGGCGAAAAGGGCGCTGCTCTGCTGGTCGGGATTGAGCGGTGAGCGTCCCCGACGGTAATAAAGCGCCAGCAGTCCGTAGGCGATGAGAAAGCTCAGGACGTAGGCCAGCCCGTAGTAGCGGATGCCGAAATCGTCGGTGAACCGGACCAGGAAGGGGTCCAGATCGTGTACCCGGTAGTCGCGTTCCATCCCCGGCTACGGTTTGGTTTGCAGGCCGGAGGAGGGGGACGTATCCCGCGCCGCCCTCACCTGCCGTTCCTTCTTTTCCAGGAGGTGGCGCGTGCGGGCGAGCTCCCGCATATCGACGGCCATGTCGTCCTTCTCGAAAATCTCCCTTCCGATGATGTGTTCCATAATGTCTTCCATGGTGACCACGCCGGCCACCGATCCGAATTCGTCGACCACCACCGCGAGTTGCTGGTGGGTGCGCAGAAAGGTCTGCAGGGCGGCGGCGGCGGTCACGGTTTCGGGGATAAAGTGGATTTCGTGCTTCAGTTCGTCCACGGTTTTTTCCTCCTCCCCGCCGGCGATGGCGTGGAGCATGTCACGCCGGCGCACCAGGCCGATGATATCGTCGATGGTTTCCCGGTAAACCGGCATGCGGGCGAAGGGAATGTTGGTAAATTCCTGCAGGATCTCCTTTACCGTTTTCGTCCGCTCGATGGCCGTGACCACGGTGCGCGGGGTCATGATTTCGCTCACCCGGACGTCGTCCAGGGAGAGCGCGTTGGCGATCATGTTGAGTTCGCTCTTGCTGAGGTGTCCCCCTTTTTCACTCTTTTCCGCCAGCAGCATGATTTCCTCTTCCGGGGGATTCCCCTCCACGGGTCTGGGGATGACGATCCTCGCCACCAGCTGGTCGCTCAGCCAGGTCAGGGGCCGCAGGACCTGGCGCAGTAAAAACAGCGGGTAAATGGCGTAGGGTTGCAGCGGAACGCGGTAGGCGACACCGATATTCTTGGGGATGATCTCGGCGAAAATCAGGATCCCGAAAGTCATACCCCCGGCCACCGCGCCGACCCAGGCCTCGCCGAAATGACGGGCCGTCAGCCACCCGATGAGCACACTCCCCAGGGTGTTGGCCACCGTGTTGACCGTGAGGATGGTGGAAATGGTCTCGTTGATGCCCTCCTTGAGTTGCTCCAGCATCTGGCCGCGGCGGGGATACTTTTTTTTCAGCGCCTCGATCTCGGTGGGAGTGGTGCTCAGAATGAGCGCCTCCATGACGGAACAGAACGCCGAGACACCGAGTGTAAAGGATACGGCAATGATGAAGGAGAGCATGTATCGAACCCCGACGTTAACAGCCCGGCGCCGCCGAACGCAAGTTTTCTCCCGGAACCCCGTGCGGCCGGGAGATCCGGCGGGGGATTCACCTAATAAACTTGAAAGGGGGGCGCAGCCGTGGTTCTTTGCTTTTTTCCGAGCATGAGAAGAAAACGCATACACCTCATGGCCGCGTCCGGCCTGTTCGCCCTGATGCTGGGAGCCGCCGGTTGCGCCACGCTCCATAAAGGGAGCCACCAGCGCGTCCCCATCGAATCGGCGCCGGAGGGGGCGACGGTATTTATCAACAACGAGCGTGTGGGCACGACACCCACGGAGGCGATGCTCTCGCGCCGCATGGGCCACGTGGTGCGGGTGGAAAAGCGTGGATTCGACCCGGAACAGGTCCTGCTCTACACGGTCCCCAACGAAGCGGAGCGCTCCTATGTCCGGTTTTCCACCGATCATTATACCGGCGCCCTCAACGACCTCGATCCCTCCCGGGTCGAGGTGGAGCTACGCCCCAGCCTCCTTCCGCGCCGGCCCGGTCCCGATCCGGAGGCGGAAAAAGCGGAGAAACTCGCCGAGGCCGAGCAGATCCGCCGGCGGGGTGGCTTTTCCGCCGCCGACTACGATTACGTGGTGCGGCGAATCGAAGCATTTTACGCCCGTTGAGCGGGTGGGGCATTTTCTTTCCATTTCGGAGTTGAAAGGGGGGACGGACCTCCTAGGGTTAGGGGTGGCCAGGTCCTATGCAATGATGGGCGGGCGAACTCCGCCAGGACCGGAAGGTAGCAACGGTAGCACCGCTTCACATGTGCCGTAGGTCGCCTGGCCACTCTTTTTCCTTTTTGCCATGTCGGAGAGCTACCAGGTTATCGCCCGGAAATGGCGTCCCCAGTTATTCGAGGACGTGGTGGGGCAGGATCATTTGGTCCGGACGTTGAAAAACGCCATCGAGCAGGACCGGATCGCCCATGCCTACCTGTTCGTGGGTCCGCGCGGCACCGGCAAAACCAGCCTGGCCCGGATTTTTGCCAAGGCCCTGAACTGTGAGCAGGGGCTCACCACGACGCCGTGCAACACCTGCGATTCCTGCCGGACCATTACCGGCGGCAATTCCATGGACGTCATGGAGATCGACGGGGCGTCCAACAACTCCGTCGACCAGGTCCGCGACCTGCGCGATGACGTCCGGTACGCCCCCACCCAGGGCCGGTTCAAGATCTACATAATCGACGAGGTGCACATGCTCTCGAACCAGGCCTTCAACGCCCTGTTGAAGACCCTGGAGGAGCCCCCGGCCCACGTGAAATTTATTTTCGCCACCACCGAGGCCCAGAAGGTGTTGCCGACCATCGTTTCGCGTTGCCAGCGTTTCGAGCTCAAACCGATTTCCGACGCGTTGATCGCCGATCGCCTGGCCCACATCGCGGATCAGGAAAAGGTCGATGTCGACCGCGAGGCCCTGCTCGCGGTCGCCCGCCTGGCCCAGGGCGGCATGCGCGACGCCCAATCCATCCTCGACCAGATGATTTCCTTCTGTGGGAATAAAATCGCCGCCCGGGAGGTCGAGGAGGTTTACGGCATCCTGTCCGGGGAACGGATTCGCGAGATCGCCCGGGCCATCGTGGCGAACGATTGCGCAACCCTGCTCGAACAGGTCGATGCGGTGGCGGCGGAGGGGCGGGACCTCTACCGGGCGCTCGTTGACCTGCAGGCCTTCTTCCGGGAGGCCCTGGTGGAGGGAATTCGTCACGGGGGCCGGAGCGAACGGCTCGGTGACGAGGTGGCCCCGGAACGGTTGACCCGTATACTGGAGGTTCTGCGCGAGGGGCAGGGCAGCGTCATGCACGGCTTGTCCGAGAAAATCAATTTCGAGATCGTCCTCCTGAACGCGGTGGAGGCGGCCCGCGCCCGCGCCATCGATACGGTTATCCGGGAGCTGTCCGACATGGCGGCCTCCCTTCCCCCGGAGGAGCCCGGGGAAAAAAAAAAGCCGGCGCTGAGCGCCGGTCCGGGGGATTAAACGGCGCTCCCGGCGATCGCGATCCGGGGGCAGACCGGGGTCAGGAGGCGGACCAAGGCCTGGTCTCACCCCGCCCGGACGAGGGCGAATGGGAAGCCGCCGAACGATCCGTCCTGGCCGGTTCCGTCACGGAAACGGACGAATCCGCCGGTGCGACCGGGGAGGACGCCGGGCCGTTGCCCTCCCTGGACGAGGCGGGGGCGAAGATTCCC
>PXDC01000017.1 GCA_003565135.1 Verrucomicrobiota bacterium | reverse complement strand
TATCGGGATCGGGATCGAGGTTTCTGTAAGGCGTCTTTTATCAGGCTTTTCGATAGCGATCCCGATTTCGATAGCGATCCCGACCTTTCAACGAGGAGCCTCTTAACCGAGCGGCATTCCGCCTAACCGGATTCAATGCGGTAGGCCGCCACGTTGACCAGGAATCGGGCGTCGGTTTCGGGGAGAAAAGGAAAAACGACCGTTCCGCTCGGGAGGGACAGGGTTACGGTGGCGACCTTTCTTCGGCGCTGAAACCAGCTTTGAGTGAGTTCGACCCGCTGGGCGTTCTGCGGGGGAAACATGATGAGCCGTCGTCCCAGGAGCCCGTTGCGGAAATAGGCGTAATGCCTGTCGATAGCCCAGCCGACGGTGCGCCAATGCTGGTAAACGAGCAGCCAAAGCCCGCAAAGAACCCCCGCCAGACCGAGCAGCCAGACCGGTTCGCGCGACGCGGCCGACAGCGCCCCCCCGAATGCCGTAATGATGAGACCGATCCTGATAAACAGCGAGCGACGGTAAAACGGGTGTACCCGGTTCAATGATACATCGGGAGTTACCTGGGGCCAGAACTCCCCGCTGAGGCGGCGCGCCCGCCCGGGATCGAGTCCGGGAACCAGGAAGGTCCGGTTTCCGGTTTCCTGCGGTACGGCGGCCGCGCCGAACTGCCGGCAAATAAGGTGTCCACGCCGCACGGCGCGTCCCACGGCGGTTTGGATCCACTCCACGGCCTGGAGTTTGGCCGGGTCAAGGATTTGTTCCTGGCGGTTCAGCAGGCCGCTGCGCTGGGCGAAACGGCCGTTTTCCCGGGTTAGGACGAAGCCGTGGAAGCGGAGCCAGGAAACGATGACGGATATCGTGACCAGCGAAAGGACCAGGGCGGCGACAACCAGGGTCGCCGTGGCGAAAGGCGACCCGGTCGCGGTCACAAGGCGCTCCCAGATGTCGGTTTGTTCGAGGTGTTCGGCGAAAAAGCGCTCGATCCGGTGGAGAAAGGGCGAAAGCGCCGCGGCCATGACGTAGGCATAATTGCTGGCCAGCCCGTGGAGCGTCAGGTCGCGGGGCGTGATGCGGAAGAGGATGGGGCTTTCCGGTGGAGCGGAGGGGACTGTGGGCGACGGGAACGTGGCGCCGGAGTCTTCGCCGGTGTCGCTGAGGCGGTCCCGCAGGTGTTGGGCGATGTCACGGCGTATTCCGGGCAGTTCGATCTCCGCCGCCGCGCTTCCCGGGGTTTCGGCGCCGAACCGGACCAGCCCGAACGGGCGCATGTAAAGGGGTTGCTGAATCGAGATGTGTTGAATCCGGCCCGCCTGCAATTTCAGTTCCTGCCTTTCCAGCAGACCGCGTTGCACCACCAGGACTCCGTCGTCGAGGCGGAAGCGGAAGCGCCGGTAGTGGATGATCGAGGTGACCGAGGCGATGAGCACGAGGACGGCGGAGGCGAGGGCGATCTCCGCTGGCCCGATTCCCTCGAACACGGCGGCCCCGACGCCGGCGCCGAGGAGCAGCGGGATATTTTCGCGGATAAACCGGGCGATTCGGGCCAGCAGGATAAAAACGACCGACCACGGGGACAGGCGCAGCCAGGCGGGGGCGGATGCGGCCGGCGCGGTGTTATCCGGTCCCGTCGGCATGCCCTTCCGTTTCCCCTTGATCCGGCCGGTCCATTCTCGACAGCAGGAAGTGGCGCACCTGTTCGGCGCGGCTGGTTTCCAGGCCGCTGATGACGAGGTCCGCTCCCAGGCCGCCGGCCGTGAAGCAGGTTAACCGGACCAGGTCGAACCGCCGTTCCAGGGGGCCCGACGCGGTCTCTACGTGCTGGACCCGGGAAAGCGGCAGGATTACGATTCTCCGGACCAGGAGTCCCCGGGCGTAAATCAGGTCGTGGCGGCGCAGGCCGTAGCTGCGCCGGCGCGCTTCCATCCAGGACAGACATCCGAAGAACAAACCCAGGAATGCCGCGGTGACCGGCGCCCAGGTTGCGGGACCATTCGCCAGTTGGCCTGTGGCCCCGGCGATCCAGGCCACGAAAGTGGCCGTCAGCCAGAACAGGGTGGTTTTCAGGACGGCGTAAACCGCAAAGCGCGGCGAGACCGGGGCCAGCGGGATCTCCTCGTAGGCGGGAAGCGAGTCGGGAGCGATCCCGGGATTCTGAAAATCCGGCTCCATGTTATCCGCCACTGCGCGGGTTGCACCGGGGCCAACTCGCCGTACGCCCGTTTCCCCGGGGGCGAGTGCGGTGCGGAAGCGGCTGTATCACAGGTCTCATGATGGTGGCGGAGCGATGTCCCCGGGAAGGAACATTCGGTGATGCATTCAACCGGGTAGCGGGAAGCACGGCAAGAACGGATGGTGTGCCGTTTTGTGTTTTCGGGTCGGCGGCGGGGCATTGGTCCGCCCTAAATTGAGTTGCCACGGCGGCCGGGACGCCGCATGGTGCATTCCTCATGAAGATCGGACCGCATTCTCTCCCCGAACGTATTCCGGGCCTCCGGAAGGTTGCAGCCACCGTTTTTGCGGTTGGTTTCTTTCTCGCCGCATCGGCACCGGTTTACGCCCAGAAAATTGGTCTGACCGATCCGTTCGACGCTCCCTGGCCCAGGATATCTTTCGGGTACACGTACTTCGACGGCGCCTATGACGCACCGGGTACGGTGACGGTTGAAGGGAACGAGTCCGACCGCTTCCGGCTCAAGCAACACATCGTCGGTGTCCGGGTGTCGCAACAGGTTTTTTCACGGCTTCACGTGCATGCGGACGGGGGAATTGCGGAGAACCGCTTGGACGGGTCACGGTTTGAGAGCGGCACCGTTTACGGCGGAGGGATTCAGGTCCTCCTGCATGACGATCCGAACTTTTACCTGCTGGGAGTCGGCCAGGGGCTCGTTCACGACACGGTCGAACTCCGGCGGGATTCGTCCACCGAGCTGGAGGTGCGCAACGATTGGCAGGCCGGATTCATTATCGGGAGCGAAGGGGATCGCCAGCCGCTGCTTGGAGATGAGATCACCGGGTCCCGTACGTACATCGGGGTGCTCTATTCGGCGCGTGAATTCGACGTGCGCTCGGATCGGACCGAGAGCTTCGAACATCGGCGTTTGGCCGGGCTGATCGGGTTGATCGGTATTCAGCTGGATGTGGGGAATCGTTTCGGGGTCGCGGCCGAGGGCCATGCCGGCGCCGCCACCGGCGGGAGCGGCTGGATTTATTACCAGTTCTAACCGGTTGCCGCACCCGATGGAACCACCCGTGCGGATCGGGCGCGAACCATGAGTGAGGCAGGCGCGAACAGCAGGCGGCTGATTTCCCCGGGCCGGGTGGCGGCGCTGGTGGGGGTTGGATTGTTTTTCTTTATGACGGGATGCCAGCGACATCTGATTTATTACCCGGCCACGGAGGCTTCCGCGGTCCTGAGCGAACGCGCCCGAGCGGAAGGGTACCGTCCCTGGCGGAATGAGGGCGGCGATATTATCGGCTGGCGACCGGAGCGTGCGGAGGCAGGTGCCGGGCGTGTGGTCGTCTTTCACGGCAACGCGGGGTTTGCGTTGAACCGGACTTATTACGCCGACGGCTTTGCCGCCCTGGACGGTGATTGGGAGGTGTTTCTTTTTGAATACCCGGGCTACGGAGCCCGGGATGGGCGGCCGTCGGAAAAGGCGTTTTTCCGCAGTGCCGAAGAGGCGGTGGGGCTCCTGGAAGCGGAGAATACAAGGCCGCTGCTGCTGGTCGGCGAATCGCTGGGCAGCGGGGTGGCCACCGAAATGGCGCGACGCTTTCCCGACCGGGTGACCGCGCTTCTCCTTATCACCCCGTTTACCGATCTTGCCGCGGTGGGATCCCGTCACTTTCCCTTTCTTCCGGTTCGTCTTCTCCTGCGCGACCGGTACGACAACGTCCGCGCCCTGCAGGACTATTCCGGTCCGGTGGCCGTGCTCCTGGCCGGGCGCGACGAAGTCATCCCCGTCGACCTGGGGAAAAAGCTGTACGAGAGCTACACCGGGCCCAAGTGGCTCCGGGTGCAGGAGGACCGGGGACACAATACGCTCGACCTCGCGCCGGCTGCGCCGTGGTGGCGCGAATTGGGCGCGTTCCTGCGAGAGCATGCGGGCGAGAGCTAGCGTGGGAGAGCGGGTTTATTCGTTTTCCGCCTTCACGGCGCCGGAGCGTCATCCCCCCGGATCACCGCCCGCACCCGGATAAAGCCTGCGCCGGTTTCCGCCGCCTCGTCGCTCAGCTCGACGGTTCGCCAATAGCGGCCGTCCCCCTTTTCCACAACGTCGATCGTATCCACCAGGCCGGTGGCGTCGACCCAGTGTTCGAGGTCGGGAGAGAGGTCGACGCGGTAGTCGAGATCGGCGGCCGATCCGATTTCCGGATACGTCGCGGTCAGCCGCAGGCTGCCGGTCTCGTCGTACGATCGTTCGGCGCGAAGGATGGTTTCCCGGTTGGCGGAAACCGGGTCGAGGCCGAAGGCGTAGGCGCGCAGGGTGAGTCGGGAATGCCGTTCGTGCTCCTCGATCCCGGCAATTTCGGCGGCCGCGGTTCGCCACGCCTCGAACGGCCGTACCGGGGGATGATCGCCGATGCGGAAAACATGGCGGCTGACAAAGCCGTTCGATCCCTTCACCTGGAAGGTGTAGTATCCCGGAAGCAGTCGCCCGAGGCGGTAGGTGTTTTCCTGCGGGTCGGTGTTGGCGGCCTCTTCGTCGATGCGCACGCGCACGATGAAATCGGAGCCGCGCACCAGGGGGCGCTCGGCCCATTCTTCGATGCGCCACCCGGAGTCACCGGGAAGGAAGCGGAGGTGGGCGCGGGCGATGCCGTCGTCGTCGCGCACCGTAAACTCGGCCGACGGCCTTCCCGGGCGCGTTTCGTCGTGGATCCGGACCGCGAATCCCCCGATCGCCCCGCCGGGGAGGTAGCGTCCGGCTTCGTCGCGAATGCTGTGCGGAGGAACGGTGATACGGTAGAATCCGTTGTCGTGCTCCTTCCAGCCCCCGCGCGGAGCGGGAGCCCGGTAAAGCGCCTGGGTAAAGCGGCGATCGCTGTCGGCATAAACCTCCAACGATTCCGGACGGACCTCCGCGCGGTAGCCATTGGGGCCCGCCACGCGCAGGGCGGTTTTCCGGATGGACTCGAGGTCCATGGGGTTGGGCGAGCGGTAGCGGACGAGGAACGGGTGGGGGTCCGGGGACGGTTTGGTGGCCGTCTCGGCGCGAACTTCCGCTTGCGGGAAGACGTCTCCTGCCACGCGGAATGAATCCCGGCCGATCCGTACCGTGTTGGCGTAGACCACGAACCCGTAGCGGCCGGGTTCCAGGACGCCCAGGTCGTAGGTATGGCTTTCCTCGCGCGTAACGGGTAGGCCCACCTCTCCCCATTTGATATCGAGGTTGACCCAAAAAAAACCGTTGCGCCGTTCGGGCGTTCCCCAGGAGGCCACCTGGACGTCGGAAGAGGCCAGCTCCACTGTGAGTTTCGCCCGGTGGCGGACCGGGTCGGCGGAATCGTCGGGAAACACATCGAGGCTGACGAAGCGGACCGGGGGCCGGGGTTCGTGATCGAGGGCGACGGCGAAGGCGCCCAGGCGCTGTCTGGGGAAGGACTCGCCGCCCCCGGTGCGGACCTCGCTTTCTTCGAGGACCACGGCGTACCGGCCGTTGTCTTCCGGGGTCCAGTACCGTCCCGGCGGATCGATCTCGTAGTAGGCGACGTACCCCTGGGGCCACATGCGGTCCATGCTCAATTCCCAGTCGACGAATCGGGCGTGCCGCTCGAAGCCGCCGGGGCCGATGACCCGCAGGTCGCGGCTCCCGAAGGAGTCGGTGTCGATGTCGTCCGGGTGGCGGAAGATGACCGTCAACGGGTGTGCCCCGGTACCGGGTTCGGTAATGTCCACCGGTTGAAAGTGAACGAGGCCGGGCCAGGGCTCGTCGTGGACCTGGAAGGTGTGCCGGGCCATGGGAAATCCGTTGAGGTGAAACTCGACGTGATATTCGCCCGGGCCCGGTTCTCCCAGGTGGTAGCGGTGACGGTTTTTGTCGAGCCGGTCGATGGTCTCCACCTCCCGTACGGCTTCCGCGTGAATGGTGATCTCGTTGCCGCGCCAAAGCGGTTCGCCCCAGTCCGCCACGCGGTAGCCCGGTTCGTGGAAACCGACGGCGGCGATCAGGGCGACCGCTTCCCCGTGCTGTTCGGTGGCGAGGCGTACGTGGGCCGGAAGTGGGGGCCGCGCCGGCTCGCCGTCGACGATGTGGAATGATTTTCCCTGAACGAATTTTCCACTCCGCAGGTAAACCTCGAACCGGTAGGCCCCGTCGGTAAGGTCGCCGAGGGCGTACGTGTGGGACCGGGTCGTGATGACCGGCAGGACCGGCCCGTCGTGCCGGGTGATGGCGAGTTCGACGGAGAATCGATGGCCTTCGCGCGCGACTTCCCCCCAGGCCACCGAATACCCGCTGTCGGGGAAAACGAGCGACACCGTCGCGGTAATCCCGAGTTCCTCGTCGGAATCGATCCGGATCTGGCAGCCGGTTTGATGCTCGTAGGCGCTTGCCGCGTCGAAACCATCCCGGGTGACCAGCGGTTCTCCGGCCCCGGCAGCCGGTGCCAGCAGGGCGAGCCCGGGAAGAGCGAGCGCCAGGGCGACGTGAAAAAGTCGCGTCCCGCGGGCTCGGGAAAAGAAACCAGGGTTTGGCGTTTTCATGATGACTCCCTCCTGTGAATCCGGTGGTCGTGACCCATCCGGCCGACAGGAGTCGTCGAAGCAGAACAGGGAAGAAGTCTGAATGTTTCGGGGCCTGGATGCAAGCCGAATCGGTATGGCGGTCAGTCGCCAAACACGGCCCTGAACGCTGCGCAGGCCTTTAATGTCCGATCCAGGCTGTCGGAGTGTTGACGGGCGGCCTGGTGGCTCCAGTGGCGTTTGACGAACTCCAGGAGACGGCCGTTGTAGTCCGGCCCGACTTTGCCGCGATGAGATTGGCGCGGCAGGAGGGCGTGCCGGATGGCTTCCCGGGGCGATTGCCGGGCGAGTTCGAGGATAAATTCCTTCGGATGCGGTATGTTATGGGTGTCGACCGGAATGCGATCGCGGGGAATGCCGAGAAAGCGCGCGAATCCCCTGCGGTGGGCGAGCAACCAGGCTTCCACTTCGACCACCGAGACGCGGAAAAGGAGATTCGGGTGAAAGGATTCCGAATGCCAGAGCTTCCGCAGAGTAGGGGCGCACCCGTTATCGTCGAGATCCGTCATGATCACGAAGCAGGACCGGCTCGCAGCACGGTTGAACGCGGGAAGGTTCTTCTTGATGAATCCGTAGCCCTCCCGTCCCAGGCACGACACGATCGAGAACTTGGGATGGAAATGATGGAGGATCTTTCGCAGGACGCCTTCGCTCAACACGTCCTCGACCACGAGGATAGTGGGAATGTCCTGGGTCATTGAAAGTACCCGAGTTCCTCGATGCGGGTCGGCTGGATCCGGGGAAGGACCACGTTGCCCACCGGCAGGCCCTGCTCCAGGAGCGCGCTGACGTCCGGCAGATCGGCCGCCTTCACCACGCTTATGGCGCGGTCCTCGGCCGGAAGCAGGAGGACCACTTCGCGCCCGTCAATGCCGGGGTCGGAGAGGAGGGCGGGACTGTGCGTGCTCAGAATCACCTGGTTGGACGGACTCCGCCGAAAGCGATAGATGAGGCCCGGAAGCTGGCGAACGACGGCGGGGTTCAGGGAGAGCTCCGGTTCCTCCAGCAGGAGCAGGGAATGGTTATCCATCAGGGACCAAAGGATGCCGACGAGGCGGATCAAACCGTCGGAAAGCTCGGTATCGCGCAGGGCCGGCGATCCTTTTCGCCAATGGCGGAAGGTGGATTCGAGGTGCGGCCCCTTTGCCTCGGATTCTTCCAGGTGGAGGTTTTCCAGCAGCGGAATGGAGAGTTTGAGAGCGGTTTCGATCTTGCGGAAGCGGGATAAACGCGTCTTCGGAGGGGCCGCCGCCACCTGGCGGAAAAAGTCCCGCCGGGAAAATCCGCGCGAAAGCAGGTCGTTTTCGTCCTCTGAACCGCGCCGGAACTGGTGGGGAATCAGGTGAAAGTAGAGGGACGCATTGAAGTAATCGGCGATGGGGCGGAACTCGCCGTTGGTGATGACGTTTTCCAGCAGGGTCTGCCGGAGCCGCTCCTTGTCCCGGCGGTCGGCTTCGTCCGGCCGGTCCACGATGAGCCGTTCACCCTTCCAGACCTGTTCGGCGGCGACCATCGGAACCGGTTGTTTTCCCGGGTAGGGCTTGAGGGCGAGTTCGTAACGCCACAGGGGCTCTCCGTTGCTGCCGGAGGAAAAATGTAATTCGATCCTGATACGTCCATTGCGGGGAGCGGAGAGGGACCGGATCAGGCTCAGGCCGCCGCGGCGGGTTACCGCCTGGTAGAGGCCGCCCCCGGGCAGCACCAGGTCCTTCATGAAATGAAACAGGTCCAGTAGATTGGACTTTCCCGAGGCGTTGGGACCGACCAGGAAGGTGCGGTCTTCCAACGCGAGATCGACTTTGAGGAAATTCTTCCAGTTGCGGGCGACCAGTCGGGATATCATCATGACTTTCCTTTGTCGCCCGGACCCTAGGGATCCGGCGGGAGACGGGCAATCTCTAATCGCCCGGCCGGTCTCCGCGGACGGCACTGCTTGTCGCTGCGGTCCGGCGGCGATGCGGCCCGTATCCGGTTGTGCAAGTAATGCACGGTAAACAGCAGGATATGCGACGTTCCGGGGGCGGTTGCGCCCTATGATGGAGACGTTCCCGAACTCGACTGGGAGAAACCCATCAATGGAAGAAAACGAAACCATCATTACCGGCAATCACCTGGAACTGACGGGGTCTCTCAAGACTTTCGTCCGGCAAAAGACCGACAAGCTTTTTCGGCACGAGCCGCGAATTATCCGGGTACGAGTGGAACTGGAGCATGACAGGACCCGTACCGGGAAGGATTGTTTCAAGGCGCGCGGGATTGTGGAGATCCACGGTCCGGACATGGTCGCGACCGAAAGCGGTGACGAGATGCACAAGGTGGTTGATATCATGGTGGCGAAACTCGACCGGATGATTCGCAATCGCGCCCGTCAGGGGCGGGCCAAACGGGCCAATCCGCAACCGGTCGATCTTTCCGCGTCGATCCCGAAAACGGACAAGGAATCCACCTGATGCGGGGGACGGGAGTGGCGCGTGCGCTCCCATACGCGAACACGCTTCCATCGTGGGGGCTCGGACGGGAAGCCTGTGTTCCATCGATCCGGAGTCTTAACCGCACCGTTAAGGCTGCCGGTCCTCCGGTTCGGCCGATTCGGCATCCCGGGTAAGCGGGGCCAGGCGGCGTTCGAGTTCGCGGAGCTTCTTGCGGACCGGCATTCGCGTATCCAATACGTGAATCTTAAGTGTATCGCCGCGGAGGGAAACGCTGGCGGTGCCGGGGAGCAGGCTGACAATCCAGGCCATGAGCAGGGGCGATTTCCCGGAGACCTCGAGTTTGAAGTCGATGATCTCGGGCCGCAACGGCATGTGCGGGCGGAAGGCGCGGGCGGCGACGTCGATCCCGCCGAGCAGTGAGTTCCAGAAGAAGTAGGGGAGGAAACGAATGACGGCGAGCGTTTGCCAGCGCCATTCACCCTGGGGGCAGAGCTTATAGCTCGCCCAGAGGGCAGCGAGCACGGCCACCGCAATGAAGAGAGGGTCGTCCCACCCGCCTTCCGTCAACGTCCACCACAGCAGCACCAACGTACCCGCGCGCAACGCAAGCGATGCCGCGCCCGGCGGGAGGTACCTTGCTTCCTGGGTTTTCGTTTGGTTCTTCACGGTGTCGGGCGCAAATAGGGTTTTAGGCCAGAACGAGAATAAGGGCCAGGATAATGGCGATAAAGAGGACGCCGACGACGTTCCAGGTTTCCAGCCGGCGCTCCGCGCGGTCGACGATTTTCCGGGTCGTCTCCAGGTGCATAATGTGGTCGATAACGGGCACGAGATTGATGGCGGTGTGCCGGATGTCGGGCAGGCCCGGTTTTTTCCACGATTGGCGCATACGGGTCAACAGGGATTCCAGGACGACAATGAAATCACCCGGGGGAACGGCCGGGGAAGTCCTTCGACCGAATCCCACCCTGGCCGCGAGCAGGAGGATGGCCGCCGCCGCGACCAGGGGCCAGGTGGCTTCCAGCAAACTTCCGGGATCGAAGGAGGGTCGCGCGGTTTCGAGATCGAAGTGGGAAAGGGCCCAGGGCGTTCCGAGAGCGACGATGCCCAGCAGGATAATCCAGGGGATGGCCATCCCGCGGGGCGGGACTCCCGTGCCGTCGGATCCCGATTTGCCTGCGTACAGCCAGAGAAAGCGCCCGAGAAGGAGGGCGGTGCCGAGTGCCGAAATAGGCAATGCCCACTGGATGATGGCGACCCAGGGTTCGGGGCCGTACGCCGCCGCGTCTTTTAATCCGTATTTTGCGAACATGCCACCGGTCAACGGGGCTCCCGCGATGGCGGCGGCCGGGAGCGCGAGGCAGGCAAGTATCCACGGCCGGACGCGGCCGGCGGCGAGGGCGACGCCGGTTCCCAGGAATAGCGCGCCTTTGGCCAGACCGTGATTCCAGGCGTAGAGCGCAAGGGCCGGCACCGCCGTGGCGGCAGCGTCGGCCGACGCCAGGCCGATGCCGAAGAGAACGGTCATTAACCCCATTTGGCTGATGCTGGAATAGGCGAGATTTGTTTTCGGGTCGGTCTGGAAAAGCCCGAGGGCCACCGCGCCCAGGGCGGCCAGGAGCCCCATTCCGATGATCATGCCGCTCCATCCCGGAAGGTCCGTCCCTCCGCCCGTCGAAAAATGAAGCCAGCCGATCAACCCGGCCTTGATCATGGCGCCGCTCAGGACCGCACTTGCCGGGGTGGGGGCGACGGGATGGGCCAGTGGAAGCCAGAAGTAGAGGGGAACGGCGCCGGCCTTGACCCCGAATCCGGCCAGCAGCAGCAGAAGCGCGGGGTTGCGCTGTTCCATTGCCCCAAGGGCCGGCCCCATGTCCTCCAGCAGGAAACTGTCGGCTTCCGCAACCACCAGGAAAATGCCGGCAAGCAGCAGGATCTCGCCCAGGATGGCCATGACGATGTAGATCCGGCCGGCGCGAAGGGCGTCCGGTTTGCGGGTGTGAATCACCAGGCCGTAGGACGCAAAGGTCATCAGGACGAAACAGGTATAAAAGAGAGGGACATCGCGGGCGACGATCAGCCCGATGTTGCCGGCCATGGCCAGCAGGAAGAAAAAACCGAACCCGCCGCGCGAGGCGTCGCGGCCAAGGTAGGCGCCGGCGTAAACGCCGGCGATTCCCCAAAGCGCTGCCGTGAAGGTCAGGAGTACCCGCCGGGTTTCGTCGAGCCCGAAGGCGGATTCGAGCAGAAACCACGAAAGGACCGTACCGGGCGGTTCCGTCAGACCCGCCGCCAGCGCCGGTATGGCCGCACCGCCCAGAAGCGCGGCGTACCAGCCCGGCCGAATCCGGCCGAAAAGGACGACGAAGGACAGAAGCACCGGGAGAAACAGGGACAGTATCCAGATCATCGTTCCGAGTACCAGGTTTCCGCGATTTGCCGTGCCATTTCCAGGGGACTCCAGGGGGTGATCGCGAACAACCCGATCGCCAGGGAGAGGGTCGCTGTCGCCACGGCCGGGCCCAGGAGGGTCCAGGGCGTCTCCAGGAATCGGGCCCGCCGCTTGACATCCCATTCCCGGTCCGGCTCGCGGAACCAGGCCGCGTGAACGATGGGCAGAAAGTAGGCGGCGTTCAACGCACTGCTGGTCAGGAGCACCGCCAGGATCCAGGGGTGACCCGCTTCGAGGCTACCCAGACCCAGATACCACTTGGACACGAATCCGGCTATGGGTGGCAATCCGATCATTCCGAATGCCGCAATGGTGAAGGCGGCCATGGTTAGTGGCATCCGGCGGCCGACCCCGTTGAGCTCGCTGATCTTGTGGATGCCCAGGGTCTCGGCGAGATTTCCCGCGCAGAAAAAGAGCGTGATCTTCATGACGCCCTGGTGAACCAGGTGCACCAGGGCGCCGGCCGAAGCGGTCACTCCCAGGGTGGCTGTGCCGAGGGTGATGTAGGCAAGTTGGCTGACGGTCGAATAGGCCAGGCGTCGCTTCAGGTCGTCCTGGACCAGGGCGCGCAGCGAGCCGTAGAGGATCGTGATGGTGGCGATGACCGCCAGGGGAGTCAGCAACCCGAGCAGGTCGGCCAGGTCGATGCCGTAGACGTCGTACACCAGGCGCACGATCCCAAATGCCCCGGCCTTCACCACGGCCACCGCGTGCAGGAGGGCGCTCACCGGGGCCGGCGCGACCATGGCTACCGGCAGCCAGCCGTGAAGGGGAACCAGTGCCGCCTTGACCCCGAGCCCGGCAATCAGAACCCAGAACAGGAGGCGGAGTTGCAGCGAATGCTCGTCCGCCAGTTCCGCCAGCACTCCCGTCCGGTCGAACTCCATCGAACCGCCCAGCACGAACAGCCACACCACCCCCACAAAAAGGACGGTGCCTCCGCCGATGGTGTACCAGAGGTAGGTGCGTCCGGCCTGGAGGGCCTCTTCGGTGCCGCGGTGCACCACCAGCGGGTAGGTGGCCAGGGTGAGAAATTCGTAAAAGATGAAGAACGTGACCATGTTGCCGGATAGCGCGATACCCGTGCTGGCCGTAACGCAAATGCTGAAAAAACCAAAGAAGCGCCGCCGGTAGCGTGAGCCCTCGAGGTAACCGATGGCATAAATGGTCGTCACCACCCAGAGAATGCTCGATAGCGTTGCGAACAGGAGCGATAGCAGGTCCACCCGGAGGGAGAATTCCAGGTCGACGCCGATGTCGTAACGGAATTCGTATTCGTTGCCCTGGAGGATCCCCAGGTACACGACCAGGATCAATACGAGCTTCAGGACCGCGCCAAACATGTTCAAGGTGGTGCGGGCGGCGACTTGGTTCTCGGCCAGGAAGAAAATGGCCAATCCCGGAGCCAGCGAGCTCGCCACGATAATCAGCGGCAGCCATTCGTTCAGCGTCACGGCTCCCCTCCCTCCCCTGCCTCAACGGCTTCGTCGAACGGAGCTCCCACGTCGAGGAGGATCAGCACTTCCTCCGCCCGAAGGCCGATAAGTATGGCGGTCGCCCCCAGCAGCAGGGCCGTCACCTCCATGGTTCGGGGGACCGGATTTAATTCGATCGGCTTCCCGGCCGGGGCGAATGCCTGTCGCAGTACCATGAATACGTATCCGGCCGTGAGAAAACTCCCCGTGAGAATCACCGGCGCCCACCACCATTGGCCGCTGGAGAAAGTCGCTTTCAGAAGCATCCACTTGGCTACGAATCCGCCGCTGGGCGGGAGTCCGATGAGACTGATTCCCGCCAGGGCCAGGGCGAATGTGGTCATGGGAAGCCGGGCGACGAGGTCCCCGATCGATCGTCGATCGTCGTTCCCCACCGCCAGAACAAATACGCCCACGGCGAGGAACATGGACGCCTTGGCGAATCCGTGCGCCAGCGCCTGATAGATTCCGCCCGTCCAAGCATGGGCGAGCCACGGGGCGTCCGCGGCCTCCCGGTAACCGATGGTGATGAGTGGGAACAGCAGGAACATGTAACCGATCTGGCCGACGGTGGAATGGGCGACCATCAGTTTCAGTCGCCGCTGGCGCAGTGCCTGGTAGGATCCCCAGATCACCGCCGCGCTTCCCAGGACACCGAGGGCCTGCCCGGCCGCTACCGTGACCGCCACATCAAAGACATCGACCCAGAGGCGGAGAATGAGATAAAAGGAGGCTTTGACCACCAGGGCCGAAAGAATGGCGCTGACGGGTGCCTGGGCGCTGGAATGGGCCGCCGGCAGCCAGAAATGAAGCGGGAAAACCGCGGTTTTTACGAGCAGTCCCGCGATCATGAGTCCGAAGGCAACCCGGATAGCGGGGCTGCCCTCGACGGCTTCGGAAACCAGGCCGAGGTCCAGGGTCGACACTTCTCCGTACACCAGGGCCACGCCCATCAGGTAGGCCATGGAGCCCCCGAGCGCCGCCAGCAGGTAGCGCAAGCCGGCGACGAGCGCCGGGGGGCGACCCGACAGGACCGCCAGGGCTACCGCCGCCAGGCCCATGACCTCGATGGTCACATACAGGTTGAAGAGGTCGGAGGAAAGAAAGAGGCCGTTCAGAGAAGCCCACAGGAACAGCCAGAGCGGCCAGAAAAGCTCCGAAGCGCCGCCCTTCTCCCCGGCCAGGGCGAAAAACGGTTTGGCGTAGAAACTGACCAGCAGCCCTATGGCCGCTGTCATCAGGACAAAAACACTGCTCAGACCATCGGCGTGCAGGTCGATCCCCAGGGGAGCGCCCCATCCGCCGAGTTCGTGTCGCACGGCACCTTCCGTGACGACGCCCCAGGCGAGGAGAATTGCGGCCGCCACGGTGAAACCCGCGGCCGGAAGGCCCGCCCGGGCACGCAGCCGGGCCGGAAGCAGAAAAACAACCACGGCCCCGGTGATGGGCGTGATCACGGTCAATGCCGGGAACAGGGTTGTCAATTCGCCGTTCACTGGGAGTCCTCAAAGGTCGAACGGCCCGTCTCGTTCCAGATCCTTCTGGCCAGGGCGAGGGCGAACGCGCCCGCGCTCACCGCCACTACGATACCGGTGATGACCATCGCGTGTGGTACCGGGTCTGCGAATTCAACGAAATCTCGCTTGGCCAGGCTTATAAAGAGGAGAAAAACCGCGGTGCCCAGGATCTTGGTGGCGATGATTTTTTTGAAGAAGTGACCGCACAGGAACAGCCCTGCCAGGCCCATGCTGAACAGGATTCCGGCGGTGACTGCGTAGATCTGGTAGGATTCAACAGGTGCTGTCATTAATCGCTGTTTGTCGTGGACGGTTTTGAGTTATGTTCCTCTGACGGGGATCCGTCGCGGGAACTCAAGTACGCAAAGAAGGCGAAGACGGTGAACCCGATGGAAATGGCCGCTGCGGTTTCCACCAGCAGAATGATTTCACCCGCCCAATATTCCGGGTATTCCAGAAAAGCGCCCCCCGGGATGAGGGCGGCGATACCGAAAACGAGGAACGTGCCGAAACCGAGCGTCAAACCGAGTTTGACCATCCCCGGAGAAAGGTGTGCGGTCAGGGGATATCCGGCCAGGCGAAGCAGAATTCCGGCCGCGCCGATGAGGACTCCGGCCTGGAAGGCGCCTCCGGGGGCTTCCTTTCCCAGCCACAGAAGGTAGGCGGCGGTCAGGATCAACAGCGGCGTAAGGCCCCGGATCAGCCAGGATAAAAGCGGGCCCGGTGAATCCGGCTCCCGACCTCCGGTTAATCCCACCCATCCTCCCGCACAGTAGATACCGAGCATGGCCAGGAAAAGGACCCCTACCTCGAGCCAGGTGTCGTAGCCGCGGAAATTCAACAACACTGCCGTTACCGGGTGTTCGACACCGCTTCCCTCAAGCTGTCCTGCCGCCTCTTCTGTCAAGCCGCCGCCATCTCCAATCCGGACAATGGCTGTTACCAACACGGCGGCCAGACCCGCGGCGGCGGCGGTCGCCAGCAGGCGGGTTGCCCTCGCTCCCGGGTGACGGGAAGTCGTTGCGGTGGCGGTTTCCGCATCGCCTGGATCGGTGTTTTGCCGGGCCTTGCCGGACCCGTTCGGCGGACGGGAAAAGACCCGGAGAGAGTCTAACAGCAGGACCCCGAGCAATCCGGCGCCGATGGCGGCTTCCGCCAAAGCTACATCCGGCGCCGCCAGTCGCACCCACGCCAGCGCCATTCCCAGCCCGAAAGCGATAAAAAAAATCGCCGATTGATAGAGATGTTCGGCCCGCAGGGCTTTCCAGGCAAGGACCAGCAGCAGGAGACAGAGAAGAGTGTCCAGCGCGTGCTCGAGCGGGTTCATGGGTCGTCCTCCCGCACGGCATCCTGCGGTGAACGCGCCAGCGCGAAACGCCCGATCGCGTAGCAGGCGTTGGACCCCGCCGCGAGGGCCAGGATCCAGATCAACAGGAGTTTCAGGATCGCGGCAAGCGAATCGGACTGGAATATCAGCCCAATCACAATCAACCCCAGCCCGAGATTGTCGGCTTTGGTGAGGGCGTGCAGGCGGCTGAAGATATCCGGAAACCGCAGCAGGCCGACGGTGCCGGCCAGAAAGAAAACCGCACCGGCAAGGCAGAAAATCACGGTTAGGGCGTCGGCGGCATTCATCAGGGTTTTGTGGTTTCCTTCGACTCGGCGGTCTGCACGAAACAAATGACAAGCAAAACCGCCAGTACGGCAAACACCAGCGTCACATTGCGCAGGGCCGGCTCCTCCATCGCTTCCGCCAGGAGCAGAAGGATGGCCATTCCCGTGGTGCCGAATAATTGTGCGGTCATCAGGCGGTCGGCTGGTGTGGGGCCGCGTATGACGCGCACCATCGATGCGGCGATATTGAGGACCAGGAAAATCGTGAGGGCCATGTAAAAGCTGTTCATGGTTTATGCCGGACAGGCGGTCCCAGGTTCGGGTTTCTTCTCGATAAGACGGAGTTTGGTGTAACCGCCCGGCGGTCTGCTGGCAAGGATAGCCGGCCGGGTGGAGGTGCTTCCGGCGAAACGGACCCACGAGGGAGGGCGCACCGGCCGGTTGGGGGCGGATTCCCCGATTCCGGCCGGAGGTTGCCCTTTGATGGTTGACGCGGCAGGCCTGTGAAGCAAAAAGAGAAGGCGTCAGCCCATGAAAATCGAGCACCTAGCTTTCATAACCAGGGAACCGCGCGAGGTGGCTGCGTGGTACTGCCAGCACCTCGGGTTCACGGTAAAACGCAAACTCGACCGATCCCCCGACACGCATTTCCTCGCGGACGAGTCCGGCCGGGTCATGGTCGAGATTTACAACAATCCCAAGGTGACGCTGCCGGATTATTGGTCTATGGATCCGCTGGTTCTGCACCTGGCGTTTTCGGTTGAGGATGTGCCGGCCGAACGCAAACGGCTTATCGGTGCGGGTGCGAGCCCGGAGGGGGATGCTCAGATCACCGCCGACGGCGATACGGTAGCCATGCTCCGCGATCCCTGGGGGTTCCCGGTTCAACTCGTCAAGCGGGCCGAGCCGATGGTGCCGCAGGATTAAGACCGGCCCCGTAACCGTGCGAACGATATAAGGGAGCGGCCTACAGTTGCCCTCCGGCGGCGACGGCGTTTAGTACCAGAAATTAACCCCGACCTCGAAAATGCTCGCGTCGTCCCCCCGGATTCGGGCGTCGCCGTCTTTCATGTCGTCCACCCAGAGATGACGGTAACCGCCGCGCAGGGAGGCCCACTCGTTGATCGACCCTTCCATGCCGAGAAAGAGCTGCCAAACATCCGGCTGATCCGATCCCCCCGACATGCCGTCCGGATCGATATCGACGAACGCCACTCCCGCGCCGCCGCCCCCGTAGAGCCAGATGTTATCGACGACCTCGGCCGCCAGCCGGTAATTTGCCGTCAGCGGAACCATCTCGATGTCGCCCCGCTGGCCGCTCCTGCCCGCCTTGATCCAGTAATAACCGGTTTCCAGATTGGGACCGTGTCGCAGGGCGGCGGCTTTTTCGTGGGCGAAACGATAGCCCACCTCCAGGCCGGCGCCGTAACTGTCGTCCCAGTCACTGCTGTTCAGGTAAATGGCGGAAACGCCGCCATAGAAACCGCTTAGGGCGGCGCCGGAATAGACCCGTTCGAAATCCGGGGCCTGCCCGAAGGATTGTACCGCGATCGAGAGAATCGACGTTCCGACCAGAAGGGCAAATTGAGGTTTCATGCGGTTCAGATGAAACGAATCAACCGGGGGCGGCAATGCAAAAGAGGTCGCCGGAGACGGTTTGTTCCTTTCCGAACGGGCGCGCCGATCCGCATTCGGGAGCGGCGGTCAGCAAAGAGAAAAGGGTTGCCGGGCGGAATGGACGGGAATAGGCAGGGGCGATGGATTTGCACTTGGTGCGGAAGAAAGATCAGGCGCTGCTTCGGCGCGCGATGAACCTGTCGCTGGCCGTAGGCCTCATCCTTTTTCTTGTGAAATTCGGCGCCTTTTGGATTACGGGATCGTCCGCCATTTTTGCCGATGCCGCCGAATCGGCAATTCACATCGTCGCCGTCGGATTTGCCGTTTTCAGTCTGCGGCTTTCCCAGAAACCGGCCGATTCCGACCACCCTTACGGCCACGCCAAGATCAGCTTTTTTTCCGCTGGATTCGAAGGCGGAATGATCGTGCTCGCGGCGCTTTTTATCATCTACGATGCCGTCAGCAAATGGATCGCCGGGCTGCACCTGGAGAATCTCGGCCTCGGTGCCGGCCTGACGGCGTGTGCCGTCCTGGTAAATATCGCCCTGGGGTGGTACCTGGTGTGGATCGGACGGCGGAAACATTCCCTGATCCTCGAGGCGAACGGGAAACACATTCTGACCGATGCCTGGACCAGTATCGGTGTGCTGATCGGGCTGAGTTTGACTATAGTAACCGGTTGGCTGCCGTGGGATCCGATTTTCGCCATTCTTGTCGCCGCCAATATCCTTTTTACCGGATTCGGGCTTATCCGCAAGAGCGTCGGAGGGTTGATGGATGTGGCCGAACCCGAGGTGTACAGGCAATTGAGGGCGGTCCTGGACGAAGAGACCAAAAGCCAGGGAATCGGGTACCACGAGTTGCGACACCGCAATCTGGGCGACGGACACTGGGTCGACCTGCATCTGCTGTTTGATGACGATACCTCGATTCGCGATGCCCACGTCAAAGCGACCCGGGTGGAAGAGCGAATAAAAGCAGTGCTGAAACCGCGGGCGTTGGTCACGACCCACCTGGAGCCGAAAAAAGACCATGCCCGGATTCATGGATCCAATCCCGCCGCGGGAAATTAATCGTCTGAACCTGCCGGACCCCGGGGATATTTATGACCGCGGATGTCGCGCCGGTTCACCGCGCCGCACGTTTGCCCCGGGGGTATTTTTCGGCCGCTTCCGGCGCTTTTTGATGCAGGAGGAAGCACTTTGCTTTGTGTTTTCGCGTGGTCTTCGCTTTTGTGGTCAACGGGATTCCCGCATTTTAGTCAACTTTATGGAAGGGTGAGGGATTGTTTTCGCGATGAAGCCATTACTGACATTGACCACTGACTTTGGGCTCGACGATTGGTTTGTGGGAGCCATGAAGGGGGTGCTGCTCAGTCGCGCTCCCGGAGTCACGATTGTCGATATTACCCACGGCATCGCCCCCGGAGACGTTTGCAGCGGAGCATTCGCCCTGGCGGCCGCATGGCCGTATTTTCCAGAAGGGACCGTGCACCTGGCGGTGGTCGATCCC
>PXDC01000134.1 GCA_003565135.1 Verrucomicrobiota bacterium | reverse complement strand
CGGCGGTGCGTTTCTGAGCGCGCACGGCGTGAACGAGGGCGGCGATGGTGAGGGTTTTCGCGTGGCGAAGGATTCCGTCGGAGGATCGGGCGATGAGGGCGAGCGCGGCTTCGCCGAGTGCGGTGGGTGGTGTTACCGCTCAAATTCCCGTCGTATTCTTGACCGGATTGGCGTCGTAGGAATTGGGCCTGATTTCTACGAACTGATCCGAATAGGTGGCCGGTTCGGTCGTAGGTTTTTTTTATGGCTGCGATGATGGCGGGGTTGCCGAAGGCATCGAAAACCGAAAGCCCTACTCGCCGTGGGAAAGCAGGGTCAATCCGGCAAGAGCCCAGGCCTGTTCCGGGGTGCCGGCTTCGAAGGTTACCGAGGCAATGACCTTATCCGGATGCGGGTTGCGCCAGCGGCTGAGCCGGAGTGTAACCGGGGTGCCGGCGGGCGACGTGGTTTGCCAGGCGACCGGCGAGCGCAGGGCCGGTTCGGATTGCCCCCAGTAGGCGGTGGTGTTGCCGATTATGAAGTCGTGGCGGATGCGGGTCCCGTCATCGTATTCCACGTTCATGAAAGCGGCCCGGATACCGGCCGGACTTCCGTAGGCGGCCGCGTTCAGCAAGGCGAGTTCATCCGCTTTGGCGTCGAGCTCGAGGCGAACCGATTTCCACGCGGTCTCCGGTGAAAGCGGGCCGCCCACGACAATCATGGTGTCATCGGGGATGTGGAAAAGCACGTCGTCGAGGCGCTGCCTGCCCGACGGGAGCGAGCGGAAATCCCAGTCCGGGGCGAGGTTCAACCACCCGGCCCGCGGGGTCCGTGCCGCCGGCGACAGGTCGACCGTGCGGCCGGAGGACTCGACTTCCGCCGTACCGAAATAGGCGCGGGTGAATTCGCTTCCGGCCTCGAAGGGGAGGTCGGTGGGCGGGTCGTCGCGCCCGGTCCAGGCGTACTCCGCGGCCAGGAGGAAAGCGGAAAACTGGTGGAGCCCGTTGTGGAGGACCTGTTCATCAGGGAAAAATCCGGCCCAGGTCGTTTGCAGCAGTCCCAGCGAACCGGCTTCGAGAGCCGCCCGGGTAAAGTGGTGAATGTTCTGGGGCCGGTGCCAGGTGGAGGCGATGGTCGGGTGGCCCTCACGGTGGAAAAGTTCGAGGCTCGGATAGGCCGTGCCCTCGTAGTAATGCCAGTCGGTGATGATGAGATCGTCGGGCATGTTGGCCCGGCGCTTTTTTGCTTCTTCCACATTGGGGGCAAAGGCGGCGGTGTCTTCGATCTCCTCGTGGGCCAGCATCATGTCCCCCCAGATCATCATACCGATATCCCGATCGGCCAGCCAGTCGTTCATGCGGTGCATGTGTTTCAAGACGAGGTCGGTGGCGGTTTCATCCTGGCAACGCGGGCAGTCCGGGTGCGGGAATTCACCGCGCATGGTGACTTCGTCATGCCCGAGGTGAAAAACCTCTGGTTCGAAAATCTCGATCGCCTCGGCCAAGATCGCCTCGATGAAACGGTAGCTGCGCGGGTGATTGACGCAATAGGCGTAGGGCGTATCCGGATCCTCCACAATGTCCATGTTGTATCCGTGACGGAAAATCCACTCGGCGTGGCCCGGGATGTTGACCAGCGGAATCGGTTCGAGGAAGTGGTTCCGGGACAGGGTCACCAGGTGACGGAGATCGTCTTTGGGAATCGAATTGGCATCGGCGATCTCGGGGGCCGAATCCCAGACAGCCGCTTCGCACTGGATGACGGAATGATTGAACTTGTAGCGGCCGAAAATCCTTTCGGTGAGTTTTTCGTGAAAAGGGACTCCGGAGGCGCTGGGGAACCAATGCACCCCGCGCCATCCCAGGGCGGGCCAGTCTTCCACCAACGCGGCGTGGGCCAGGGCTCCCCCGTCGCGGGGACGGAGTATCTGCCGGAGCGTCTGCAGGCCGTAGTAGGCGCCCCGGTGGGTGGCGGAAACGATTTCGATCCCTTCGGCGTCGATGCTCAGGCGGTACCCTTCCGGATTCTCCAGCCATTCCGGAGACCCTTCGATCCGGGGGGCGCGCCCGTGGGTTCTCCGGTCGTCGATGCGAATGACCACGACTTCTCCGGAACGGGCGCTCCGGGCCCGGGGTTCGATCGCGAACTCCTGTAGCAGAGACTCTGTCGCGTGGTCCAGGTTAGCGTCCTTGGCGGGGGCGGCAATGGACCAGCGGACGCCGTCCCGCAGGAGGTACCCGTCGCCGCCGTTGAGTTCCATCCGCTTCGGGGTCGGAATGACACGAATGGGACGGTCGCGCGGCGATTGAGCGGCGGATACGGCTTCCGAGGCGGGAGTGAATTCGCCCGTTTCGGCCGGTGCATGCAGTTCGGACGGATCGAGGGTCACGGTCATGTCCACCCGGAAGGTTTCCCCGTAGGTCAGTTCACGGGCCGGAAGGCCCAGTCCGCACCAGAAGACCGGCGCGTGGCGGGCCCAGCCCTGGGCGGAGCGCCGGGCGTCGAAAAACAGGACGCGCTCGTCCCCCGCGTCGACCTCGATCGTGAGTTTGCCCAGACGGCTGTCGATCTCGAGGCGCCGGAAATCGGGCGCGAGGTCGTTGGCGTGGGCATCGGGGGAATCGGGGAAATCGCGTACCCGGCCTTCGAGGGATTCGGCCGGGGTCTCCGCCCGGAAGGGACGGCCCGCCAGCAGGTCGGCGTTGACGTACCCGATGGCGTATTCGATCTGGGCCTCGACGTCGCGGCCCAGTGTGCCCTCGAAGCGGATGAGGAAGGTGGTGTCGTCGACGGCCTCAAAATGATAACGCGAGGCGAAGGTCGCGTTTTCCCCCGCCACCGAAAGAACCGTCCCGTCCTCGGACCGGTCGATGTCGTGGTCGGTTTCCTCCTGGTTGTAATGAAGCCCCGTCCATCCGGGACGGACGACATAGAGGGTGGATTTCCGGATGATCGGGATCCCTTCGTAGGCGAGACTGAAGCCGTTGCCCGGGGAAAACGTGTGCCGCCAGGGCGATGGGTCCGAGGTGTCTCCGGACTCGGCAAAAATCGGTGAAACCGGCAGGAGCATTATAGGGGAAATGATGAGTAATCGGTAAAGCAGGCGCATGATGGGAAAAGTCGGTTTATGATAAATGCCCCAGATACCGGGTCGGCGCAAGAATACCCGTTTGCCAAATTTGCTGTAATATTTGGCATTCCGGATTAACTCGTTATGAGCGATGAGATTTCCAACACTTCCGATTGACTTTTTCCCTTGCTGTATCCATAAGCAGAGGTGTCCTGTTCACCGTGCCGACGACTCGGCCGGTGCTGACCCAACTTCCAACGGATCCCTTATGAGAAAGAAACTGATAACCCTGATTTCCGGTGCCCTTTTGGCGGGCCTGCTGGCGCCCGCCTTTGCGCAGAATATCGGCTGGGAACGCGAGTGGTTCCGCACGCCGTTCGACGCCGGTTACCTTACCGACAACCACAGCCAGCGAACGGTTGCCTACAATCCCGCCACGGGGAATCTCCTGGTTGTCAACCGGGCCGGAGGTCTCTTCGTGCACGTGATCGACGCCACCAACGGCGACGAGATGGGTCAGTTGTCGGTGGAAGGCATCTCCGGCGGCAATTTCCCCCTCAACAAGATCCGGGCGGCGGACGACGGGGCCATTTACGCGGCGAACCTGACCACCGACACCGACGGAGGGCCGGGACCGTTCCGGATCTATCGCTGGGCCGATGAGAGCGCCGAACCGGAATTGCTGTTTTCGGGCGATCCGGCGGAAGGAAAGAACGAAGGTTTTCACGATTGGTCCCGCCGCTGGGGTGACACCCTGGATGTGCGGGGGGGCGGTGAGTCGACCCAGATCCTGGTGGGGGCGCGAAATGAAAATTTTGTCTCCGTCTTCACCACCGAGAACGGGACGGACTTTGTGCTGCACTCCCTCGTCACCGACCTGCCGGGAGAAGACAACTCCGGGCGTTTCTACAATTCCATCGCCTTTGGTGACGGCAACACCTTCTGGGGCACCTCGTTCAACCGGGATCTCGAACACATGGAGTTCGACCTGGATGAAGGCACCGCCACCAGCATTGGCAACTATGGCAGCAGTGTTTTCCCCCACACCATAGCCCCGGTCGGAGTCGACGCGGAGAACGGTTACCTGGCGGGAGTCCGGCCGGACAACCACCGGATGTACCTCTACGACCTGTCCACCCTTTCGGATGAAATGCTGAACGTCCCGCTCGCTTCCTACCAGCAGTCCACGGCGAACGACAACGGCAACCACGTGGGTGACGCCGCGTTTGCCGGTGACGGCCGAGTTTTTATTCTGGAGACCAACAACGAGCTCGCCGCCTTGACCATCGGGCCGATCCAGGCGGGCGAGATCTACTGGAGTAACGTGGACGCGATCCGCACGGCTAATATCGACGGAAGCAATCCCCGCACAATCGTATCGGGTCTCAGCCGTCCGATCGGTGTCGCGATCGACGAGGGTAACAACCACATCTACTGGGTCGAGGATGGCGCCGGTGTCGTTATGCGCGCGAACCTCGACGGGACGGATGTGACCACCGTTTTGGACGGGCGTTCCAACCCGCAGAACATTGTCCTGCACGACGACCGGCTGTACTGGAGCGAATGGACAACCGGTCTGTATTCGTCGGACCTGGAAGGGAACGACGTTCAGCACCTGATCGATCAGTCGACGTTGGGCACCAGCGCCGTCGCCGTCGACCGCGGTGCCGACCAGGTCTACCTTATCTCGTCGAGCAACGGAACGCTCTTCCGCGTCAATGCCGACGGAAGCGGTGAGGTGGAAGAGGTGGATACACTGGTCACGGGTGTT
>PXDC01000455.1 GCA_003565135.1 Verrucomicrobiota bacterium | reverse complement strand
TGATTGACGTGATTGGTTGAATGCCTCAAAACCTTTGGAAGCGGGGCCCTTAGCTCAGCGGTTAGAGCAGGGGACTCATAATCCCTTGGTCGTCGGTTCGAATCCGACAGGGCCCACCCGTTGCGCAAATCCGGAGATCCGCGAATGTCCCCCGGCGGGCGCCGCCGGCTTCGGCCGCCCTCCATGTCGAATGAAACCGTTTCCGAAGTGCGAATGCCCGGGCTTGCCCTTCAATCCTGGAGGGTGTAGAAGAATCGGCATGTCAGGTCTCTTGTTCTTCCGATGGTTTGGAAAATAGACGACTACGGACCAATGGGAAGTGAAAACGATAACCGGGACGAACGGCAGGAGGACATCTTTAAGGTGCCCCCCGCAGATATATTCCGGGCTTTTTTGGATCAGACGCCGGACCATGTTTATATCAAGGATCGGCAGAGCCGTTTTGTCATGGTCAGCCGTACCTTGCTCAAAACCTTCGGTTTTGAATCGGATGATGAGATAGTCGGGAAAACCGATTTCGATTTTTTCACGAACGAGCACGCGCGGCAGGCATTCGAGGACGAACAGGAGATTTTGCGTACGGGACGCCCGATGATTGCCAAAGAAGAGAAGGAGACGTGGGTGGATGGGACGGAGACCTGGGTATCCAGCACGAAGGCCCCGCTTTTTCTCAGTTCCGGCCACATCGCGGGTCTGCTTGGGATTTCACGCGATATCACCGAACACCGGATAAACGAACAAAAGGTTATCGAGCAGAACGCAATCATGAACCGGGACATGGAAAGCGCCAGCAACCTGCAGCCCATGTTGATTCCCGGAGAAATTCCCCGGCATCCGGCGGTGCGGACGGCGGTTTGGTTGCGTCCGATGGCTGCGGTGGGAGGCGATTTCGTCACCTATCCGGACGAGCCGATGCAGCGAATGTTGTTTTTTATTGGAGATGTCGCGGGTCACAGCATCAGCGCGGCGCTATTCACCGTGTTGATCAAATACCTCGCCGACCGCCGCGGCGAACTCTACGCGGGCGATCCCCGCAAGTTCCTGAATCAGGTCGACCACAGCCTCACCCGGCGAATTCCGGACGGGTTTGTCACGGGATTGTGCGGGCATTTCGAGCAGAGCGCGACTGGGATGGATCTGCTCGTTTCCAATGCCGGGCATCCGGATGTATTGGTTTGCCGGAGGGAAACGCGCAAAGCCGAAACGGTCAGACTTCGGCGAGGGGCCGTGCTTGGGCTTGGGCTGGAAGCCGCTTCCGTGGTGGACCGGATTTCTCTGAATCCGGGCGACCGCGTGTACGCGGTCACCGACGGTGTCACCGAAACACGGAACCCGGCGGGAGAGGAATACGGAATCGAGCCGGTATTGACCCGTCTGGGACCCTTGATGGATCTGGATCTCCACGACTCGCTGAAATCTCTGGCCGGGGACTTGGCAAAGTATCGGGAAGGCGCGGAACAGCAAGATGATGTGACCATTCTGGGATTCGAGATCAATCCGGATACGTAGACCGGTCGCTCTCGTATTGGGAAACACTCGCCGGACGAGCCAGGCCTTTCCAGCGCCGCTCGTCCGCTTCATGTCCGTCGCGAGCAACAGATTTTCCGAGACGGGCTTCCGCTCGGGCAAGGCGTTCAGGTTGCTTTTCGCTCTGGTTCCGTTAACATATATACTGGACTAGAAGGCTGGAGTCATGCATCAGTACAAATTGTGTGCCAGGGTCACCCAAACCGATCGGCATTCCGGAACCATTCTTATATGAGAGCAACAGCGAGCGAAATAGAAGCCGACGGAGAATACCCCGCGAGGACGAAAATTTTGAGTTCCGAGACGAGGAAGAGGCGGAGAGGCATTGGGTTCAGGCATCTTCAGCTATTGGTTGGGTCGGGTCTGGCTTCCCTCGTTCTCGCGCCGCCGGCTGTTGGAGATACCGTGCAGGCGCCTTTCCATGGCGTTCCGGCGGAGATTCCCGGGCGGATCCAGGCCCAGGACTTCGACCTCGGCGGACATGGGGTTGCTTATTTCGACGCGTCGCCCAACGCGAATCACGGCGGGCAGTACCGTCCGGACGAGGGCGTGGACATCGAAAATACTCATGACAGTCTGGGCGGCCACTACAACGTCGGTTGGATCGCCGCCGGCGAATGGCTGGAGTACACGGTTGATGTCCAATCCGGAGGCCGGTACGAAGTGCACTTGCGTCTGGCGCGGGCGCCCTCCGGGACCAGTGAGATGCACGTTCGGTTCAACGGCGAAGACGTCACCGGTCCCATCGTGGTACCTTTTACCGGCGGCTGGCAGAACTGGACCACCGTCGTTGTCGAGGGCGTGTTTCTCGATCCGGGCGAGCAGATCATGCGTCTCGCCTTCGACGGCCCGGACTTCAATGTCAACTGGGTAGAGCTTGTCCTGAGAGACGCGGACGCCACGCCTCCGCCGGAAGTCAGTCTCCTCGAGCCTTGGGACGGCCAGGTCTTCGGGACCGGTTCGGACATTCGGGTCGCCGCGCACGCCTTCTCGCGGGAGGGCGAAATCGCCAGCGTCGAGTTCTTTGCGGGGGCGGAAAGTCTCGGGGAACGGCTGGAGGGCCCGTGGTCGATTGTCTGGGAAAACGTGCCGGAGGGGGAGCACACGTTGACCGCGCGGGCGACGGACGACGCGGGGCAGTCCGCGACGAGCGCGCCTGTGAGCCTATCGGTGGAGGACGGGTTCGTTCCGCCCCGCGTGGATGTCGGCATGCCGGCCCGGGAGGCCTTGCATCGTTCCAGCCGCAGGACGGGAATGGTGATTTCGGAAATCATGTACCGTCCCGGGACGCGAGCCGACGGCCGCATCCTGGAATACGTCGAGCTCTACAATTCGG
This sequence comes from Verrucomicrobiota bacterium, assembly GCA_003565135.1. Taxonomy (GTDB): domain Bacteria; phylum Verrucomicrobiota; class Verrucomicrobiia; order Opitutales; family T3Sed10-336; genus PXDC01. The sequence continues at coordinate 1,986 of PXDC01000455.1, read as the reverse complement.
AACCGACGCCGAGGGACATCGGGGGCTGGCGTCTGGGTGGCGCGATCGAGTACACATTTCCGGAAGGCGCCGTGATTCCGGGGGAGGCGTTCGTGGTTGTCGCTGCGGCCCCGCGGGAGGTCGAGGAGGAATACGGAATATCGGGCGTGTTCGGCGGGTACGAGGGCACGCTGGATCGCGACGAGGGCGAAATCCTTCTCTACCACCGGATCGGCGGGTTGTTGCTGGAGGCCGAGTATTCCGCTGCTTCACTCTGGCCGGCCGCGGCCGCCGGGGCCGGACACTCCCTGGTGCTCGCGCGGCCTTCGTACGGCGAGGGCGACGTGCTGGCGTGGGAGGCGAGCGCCTTCCGAGGCGGCTCGCCAGGCGAGCACGAGTCCGCGGTGTCCGATCCCCTGGATGCGGTGAGGATCAACGAATTTCTGGCACGAACCGGGGAAGACCATTCCAGTGTGTCCTTTGTCGAACTTTACAATCACAGCGCGGAAACGGTGGACGTGTCGGGGGCGTACCTCAGTGACCGGCCGGACATGAACCGTTTTCAAATTCCGGATGGCACGGCGATTCCGGCCGGCGGGGTTTTGGCGTTCGACGAAGGGGATTTGGGGTTTTATCTGGAGGCCTCGGGCGGGGCGGTGTACCTGGTGAACCCGGACGATGACCGCGTCCTGGACGCGATCCGGTTCGAGGCGCAGGCGGACGGAGTCGCCCGGGGGCGTTTCCCCGACGGCGCACGGGAGTTCCGCCCGCTGGCCGAGCCGACGCCGGGCGCTTCCAACAGTGTGCCGCTCGAGAGCGACATCGTCATCAATGAAATCATGTTCAACCCGATCTCCGGCGAGGACGAGGACACCTACCTGGAACTGTACAATCGCGGGGAGTCTGCCGTGGATTTGAGCGGCTGGCGCTTTACGGACGGCATCCGGTTCACCTTTTCCCAGGGAACGGTCCTCGGGGCCGGCGAGCACCTCGTCGTGGCGGCGAACCGGGACCGCATGTTGGCGCGGTATCCCCATCTCCATTCGGGCAATACGGTCGGTGATTTCGGCGGGAGGCTGTCGAATTCCGGCGAGCGGCTGGCTTTGGCGGAGCGCGTGGAACGCAGCGACGGAGCCGTCGATCACGTGGTGGTGAACGAAGTGACTTACCGTGACGGCGGGCGCTGGGGTGAATGGGCGAACCGCGACGGCAGCAGTCTCGAATTGCGGGATCCCCGGAGCGACAACCGCCGGGCGGGGAACTGGACCCACAGCGACGAAAGCGGGAAGAGCGAATGGGTGTTGATCGAACACACTGGCGTGCTGGATCACGGAACCGGAGCCGCGAACCAATTGCACATCCTGATACCTTCGGCGGGACACGTCCTGATCGACGAGGTCGAGGTGCGCGTGGAGGGTGGACCGAACCTGGTCGAAAACAGCACGTTTGCGACCGGCATGGACGGCTGGGAGGCGCAGGGACACCACGTGACCAGCCATTGGGATTCCGGGGAGGCTTATCAAAGCGGCGGCAGTCTGCGCATGCAGGCGAGCGGCTCCGGCGACACCGGAGCGAACCGGGTGCGCGTGCCGCTTTCGGAGACGCTGGAGCCGGGCGATACCGTTACCCTCCGCGCCCGCGCCCGATGGATCGCCGGCCATCGCCAAGTGTTGCTGCGCCTGAGGGGAAACTACCTCGAGGCCATGGGTGACCTGCACATTCCTCCCGATCCCGGTACGCCCGGCCTGCCCAACAGCGCCTACGTCGAGAACGCGGGTCCGGCGATCTACGATGTGCGCCAGACGCCCGCGCTTCCGGCCGCCCATCAACCGGTGACGATCACGGCTCGCGCGCACGATCCCGACGGCGTGAAAGACTTGACCTTGTATTACCGGATCGATCCCGACACCGAATACACCGCGGTTCCGATGACGGATGACGGGCTTAACGCGGACATGGTCGCCGGCGATGGAATTTACACCGCGATGATTCCCGGCCGGCCGTCCG
>PXDC01000276.1 GCA_003565135.1 Verrucomicrobiota bacterium | reverse complement strand
TATCGGCTTCAGCGTGACCCAGCCGAACCTGCACCGCGTGGCCAACCACCAGATCCACTCCCTGAGAACAGCACTGGAAGAGGCCCACAGGCTCGGCTACAGTCGCCTGGGACTGGTCATGGAGCAGGAACACGACCGTCGTGTCGACCACAACTGGGAGATGGCCCTGCTGGCATTCCAGAACCGTATCCCCAAACCGAACCGGATCCCCATCCTCATGCCCGAATCGGTTTATTTCGACAACTTCCGCGCCTGGTTCGAGCGCCACCGCCCGGACGTGATTCTCGCCACCACCACCAAAGCGCGCGGCCAGATCTCCGACTGGCTGGGGCAACTGGGGCTCGCCGTGCCCGAAGACACGGGTTTCATCAGTTTGAATAAGGACCGCCGCGACGACGACACCTCCGGAATCGACCAGAACCCCGAACTGGTCGGCGAAGCGGCGATCGAACTGCTCGCCGAGCAACTGTACCACAACAATCGGAGCCTCCCGAAGGCGCCGAAAGTGGTCCTCATCGAAGGGTGCTGGGTGGAGGGCGATACCGTCCGGCGTGCGGCCCGCGGATCGCGGCACTCCCCGTCCGCCGGCCGCGGTATTTCTCAATCTTCCGCAACCCCGCCGGGACGATAGAGGGTCTCGTTGACGTATTCGATCGTAACCGACAGGCCGGCGCCGCGTTCGGCCAGGTTTCCGGTCGCCACGGCGGGTTCCTCCCGTTCGAGGCCGGAAATCTCTCCCGTAAAGGAAGCGTTCCGGATGCAGGCCCGGGCTCCGGAGGCGGCGGTGAAGCGGGGATCCCGGAAGTGCACACCGGAGAACGCCGTCGCAGCCCTCGTGGAGGAATCCCTCCCGGCCGGTTGTGCCGCAGGGCGTACCGCACGGATCCGGCGTTGGGCGAAACCGCGAGGCGGACGGCAGCCGTCATTTTCCGCGCCGGTTGCGCGCCCGTTTTCGCCCCTTCTTCCCCCGGCCGACGGTCGTTTTTGCGTTGCGTCCCGGGACGCGGCTTCCCGCGGCGCCGTCCGGAACCGGACGCCCCTCGACCCAGCCCGAATCCTCCCGAAGGTACAGCAGAACCGCGATCGGGACGGCCGTAATGGCCAGGCAGGCGATGACCCGGGGAACCGGGCCGTCCACGAAAGCAAACACGAACCCCCAACCTCCGGCCACGGCTGCCAGAAGGCCGCCGCGCAACGCCCACCAGCCGGCGACGCGGCGCGTTCCCGCCTCCGCGGTCGGCGGCGGCAGAAAACCCCGCCGGCGAAGCGCGGCGACGACCGGCGGCGGAGCGGTTTCCCGGTACGGAGCCGGTTCCTCCAGGAAGGCGAGCGAAAAGCTTCGGCGCTCCACGCCCCCGGGCGTCGGTTCTTCCGTCTGTTCGCCGGCGGTCGCGTCTTCCCCCCGGCGGGGCGGGGCCGCCCCTTCCACCGCGGCGCCAGCCGCACCCTCGGGCGGCGAAACGCCCTCCCGGGATCCCCTCTCGCCGAGTCGCAGCATCCGAACCTCCCGTGCCAGCGCATCGACCCGCCGGGCGAGTTCCTCGCACCGGGTACCCGCCTTCAAGGCAAATACCAGCGCCGCGATGGCCAGCGCCGGCACCGCCAATACCGCCACCGCAATTAATAAAACCAGACTTTCGTGCATGTTGCGTGACCGATGTATCGCCCCACCCTTTGAGACGGTTTCGTTTCTAAGCGTCCGCAATCGTCCCTTTCGAGCAAAATCTCCCTCCACACTCCGCACTCGACACAACCGGTCCGGCGGGCATGTTCTGGAAGCATGACACCGGCTCTGCTTCTCTGGGACATCGACGGCACGCTGATCCAATCGGGCGGGGCCGGCGAGCGGGCGCTGGTCCGGGCCACCGAGACCACGCAAAATGTCTCCTTCGACCTCCACCAACTGGACTGGGCCGGGCGGACGGACCGCCGAATCGCGGAAATGATCCTCGATCGCCTCGGGCGTCCCCGAACCGCCGAATCGGTCGCGGACCTGGTCGAAGCCTACCTCGATTCGCTGGCGGAGGAGATCGGCCGCCGACAAGGCACCATACTGCCCGGGATCGCCTCGATTCTCGAGCACATCGACAAGAGCGACCGGTTTTTCCAGGGACTTCTCACCGGGAACATGAAACGCGGCGCGGAAATCAAACTCGGCCACTACGGGCTGTGGCGGTACTTCCCCTTTGGCGCTTTTGCCGACGACGCGGTTCACCGCAACGAACTCGGGCCCCACGCCCTGCGCAAAGCGGTCGCCTGCCACGGCGTCGAATTCCCGCCCGACCGCACTTTTGTCATCGGCGACACCCCGCATGACATCGATTGCGGAAAGGTGATCGGCGCCCGAACCATTGCCGTCGCCACCGGCAAATACGGGGTGGAGGCCCTGGAGACCCACCAGCCCGACGCCCTCTTCAACGATTTCGCGGATTTCGAGGCGCTCCTCAACGCCCTGGAAGTGTTGTGACGGTTCCCGCCTCCCGGAACCTCATCCGCGCGGCCATGCGCGCTCAACGCCCTGCCGGTCGAGTTCCGCCTGGAACTCCTGCAGCCGCTCCCCGCTGTTGCGCGTTTGCCGAGGGGTGGTTTTCCGGTGGTGACAAAAAGCCGCCAGCGCCCCGGCGGCTTCACCGATATTCCACTCGACCGGGTGCAATCGGTAACACCCGTTGGTGATATGGGTGGTGCCGATATTTTTGCCGCCGGCCAGCAGGTTCTCCAGCCGCTGTGGAATCAAGGCCCCAAGCGGAATCTGGAACGGCAGCGAGGGAACGTCGATGTAATTGTCCCCGCCGGTACTCGGATGCAGATCGATGCTGTAGGAACCGATGCCCACCGAGTCGGCGAATTCCTCCGCTTCGATCCGGCCGGAGGGTCGTCCCAGTAATTCCCGTCGCGCCTGGACCCCGACGTGCTGCTCGAGAACGGTGAACTCGGCCCGGATCCGTCGCGATTCGCGGATATACGGGTACTTGGCCAGCCCGTCAAACGTATCCACCATTTCAGGACGCAGACGCAGACCCGGCCAGCCGGTGCCGCCGTCCGGCCTGGGTGCTTCCGTCTGCATCCAGTAAAAGAGCGAAAGGCTCAGGTTACGCGCGCCTTCGAGGTGCTTGCGGGTCTCCTCTTCATCCCCCAGCAGGTGCCCGAGGAAATAATCGTTCTGGGGCCAGTTGACCAACGTGGAACTGCCCTCGTAAGCCCCGGGACGAAAGTTTCCCCGGTAGACAATTCTCCGGTAGAGCCACCAGCCGCGTCCTTCGCCGGCCGGATCAAAAGCCCAGGTGCTGGGTTCGAGGGTGCGCGGATTCGAATAGGTGAAATCGAGCAGGCGCCCGGGCCAGGGAGGCGAAAGCTCCGGAACAAAATCGCGCCAGAACGCGTAGTCGGGCGGCGGATCGGCGACAAAATCTCCGCCCGGCACGTACTCCATGGGAAAACACCAGGTAATCGCCTGCATGTTATCGGGCTGCGCCTCTTCCGGGGCGTGCATTTCGCCGGTCGCTTCCCGCGATTCAGCGCCGGTCACGTACTCGGCTCCGGCCAGGGGAAGCAGAGCGCCCAGTTCGGTCGCGTCGATGTAGTACCGCGCTTCCAGGGTGCGTTCCCGCCCGGTGCGGCGATCCGTCACCGCGACCGCCCGGATCCGGTCGCCGTCCACGTCCGCCCCCGAGGCGTGGTGATGCAAGAGGATTCGAAGCCGGCCGGACGCGAGATACGGCGCCATCATTTCGTAAAGAACAGCCAACGACACCCGCGGTTCGTGGCAAAGCCGGGAAACGCTGCCACCGCCCGGGTTCAGGTGCTCGCGCGCACGGGCTTCATCGGTCAGCGGGTAATGGCGTCGGTAATACGCCCGAATACCGTCGCGCAGCTCGCGATAGGTGCGGGTCGCACCGTGGGTTTCGATCCAGCGGTGCTCGTCCGGCGGCACCGCCTGGGATGTGAACTGACCGCCTATCCAATCGGTCTCCTCGGTCATAATAACCCGCAGGCCGCCGCGCGCGGCGGCCAACGCGGCGGCGCAACCGCCGGTCCCGCCGCCCACGATCACGAGGTCCGCCGCCAGCGAGCGGCCGAAACCGTTTTCCCGCGCCGGCAGGGAAGCCTGCGCCGTTCCCGCCCCGAGCACCGCGGGCGCCGTCAGTCCGAGTGTTTTGAGAAATTGTCTCCTTTGCATCATGGGTCCTTCTCGCGCGGACCGCCCGGTCCGACGGTTTTCCGGTCAATCCTCGCCATTGAAAGAAAAACATCAATGCGAATCCGCCGCCATCGCTTCCCCCGCGATCCGTCCGGTGGTCCAGGCGGCCTGAAAATTGAACCCCCCGGTAATGCCATCGAGATCGAGGCATTCGCCGCCAAAGTAAAGCCCCGGCACCACCCGGCTCTGCAAGGTACGAAAATCGACCTCGCGCAGACGGACGCCGCCGCAAGTGACAAATTCCTCCTTGTTCATCGTTTTACCGGACACGGCGAACCGGCCGTCGTCCAGTTCCGCCAGCAGCGCCCCCTCCCGCTCGCGCCGGAGTCGCGCCCAGGTATCGTCCGGCCCGACACCCGCGGCCCGGCAGAGGTTTTCCCACAGGCGCCGGGGCAGGCCCTCCAGCGGAGAATTCTTCACTTTCTGACCGCCCGAACGCGACCGGCGGCGATGAAATTCCTCCGCCAGCGATTCCCGGGTCCGGTCGGCCAGCCATCGCACCGAAATTTCGAAGCGGTAACCGAGTTCCCGCAACCGCCGCGCCTCCCACGCCGACAAACGCAGGATCGCCGGCCCGCTGAAACCCTCGTGGGTGATCAGCACGGGTCCTTGGCGGGGTTCGGCTTTGGGCGCCACCACCCGAACTTGCGCCGCCGGGACCGATATGCCGGAAAGCCCGCGGATCCGCTCATCGGACACGTGCAGCGAAAAGAGCGAGGGAGCCAGCGGCTCGATGGTGTGCCCGAGCGCCGCCAGGGATTCGGCCAGGGGCGAAGCGGTCAGCGACCCCGGGGCCATCATCACACGAGCCGCCCGCAACTCGGTGCCGTCCATCAAACCGAGCCGGAACCCGTCGCCGGCCAGGTCGATTTCCCGGACCCCTTCCCGGGGCCGAAGCCGCACGCCGGCCCCCCGGGCGGCGAACAGCAGGCAGTCGACAATCGTGGCCGAATCATCCGATACCGGAAAAATCCGGCCGTCCGCCTCCGTCTTCAATGTCACTCCCCGGCTCTCGAACCAGGCCACCGTATCGCGGGGTTGCCACCGGTGGAACGCGCCCCGAAGCTCGCGGGCGCCGCGGGGGTAATGGGATGCCAGTTCCGCCGGATCATAACAGGCGTGAGTCACGTTGCACCGCCCTCCGCCCGATATGCGCACCTTGGCCAGGAACCGCGGGCTCCGTTCCAGGACAACCACCACCGACTGCGGCCTGCGTTCAGCCGCGGTGATAGCGGCGAAGAATCCCGCCGCTCCCCCGCCGACAACCGCCACATCCACGCTCTTTTCACCCGTCGCCATAGCGTCCCGGATAATCCGGGGATCACCCCCCGTATGCAACCTCTCATCAAACCGCCCCCGCTGCCGGCCGTCCTTCGGCGGCCGAAGGGTCCAGCACGGTTCGAATTTTTCTTGTCAGCACCGGGTCCGGCCGGTTTGCTGGAAACTCTGTCACTTTGCGGTCCGCCCTCATTACGGCCCGAAACATGACCCCGGCCGCCACCTCCCCGGCCGACCCGAAGCCCGTTCGGGGACGCCCGCATCCTGAAAAAATCCCGCTCGGAACAGAAAGACCCATGACCCTTTCGGAATCGGAATCCGCCCGCACGCCCTCCGCCAACCGGGCTCGCTGGGACGCGCTGATCGGATCCGCGCGGCGCCGGGTCGCGGCCGGCCGGGCGGTAGACTATTTCTACCGGGGAGCCCTCTGGGCGCTCCCCGCCCTTTACCTGCTCTGCCTGTTCAGCGCCCTCGGCCTGATGGCGGGCCGACTGCCGATCGTCGCGGCGGCCTCCATCACCCTGCTCTGGTGGGGAGCCACCGCACTTCGCTTTCTGATCCCCGGCTCGCGCCGCCAGGCCCTGCATGCGCTCGACCGGAACCTCGGGCTCCCCGACCTGGCCCTGGCCGGGGATGAAGTGGGAACGCGGGACCCTTCGGAATGGGGGCGCTCCATCCTGGATTCGGCCCTGGAACGACTCGAAAGCACCGACTGGGCCCGTGACTGGCCCCTGTCCCGGGCCCGGCCGGCCGGGGCTCTGGCTCTTGTCGCCCTCCCGGCCCTGGTCCTGCTGCCCTTCGTTTCGCCGTCCTCGTTCGATGCCGACGCCCTGGAAACGGCTGAAACCCGGGACCGGAACCGGGAGCGGCTGGTCGAAATGTACGAGATCTGGGAACAGGCCGCGGAAACCTTCGAGGAACAATGGGCCGAACAGGAATGGAACGCCTTCCGCGAATACCTCGAGCAGGCCGCCCGGGAACTCCCGTCGGCCGACGAGGATCCCGCTCAACGGGACCTCCTGAGGCAGTTTCACCGCATGGAAACGCGCCTGGACGAACTCAATGCCCGGCTCCCCGCCACCGGCCTGGAAACCTTCGCCGGAGAACTGGCGAACCGGGCCCGCCGGATGGACGGCTGGGAATCCGCCGCTTCCGCCCTCGAATCGGGCCACTTCCATACCGCCTCGGACCGGTTGCAGGCGCTTTCCCGGAATGACACCAACGGCAACTCGGCCGAGGTCCCATCGCTCAGCGACGAAGACCTGGAGCGCTGGGAGGAAATGATCGAGGACCTCCGCGAAGCCGGACATGAGGAACTCGCCGAAGCGTGCGAGCTCCTCTGCGACGGCTTGAAAGAAGGCGACGCCGCCAAAACCGCCGCCGCCCTCTCCCGCCTGGCGCAACTGGCACAAAGTGAAGCTTTCCGGGAACAACAGCAGGCCGCCCTGGCCCGCATGCAACGCCAACTCCGCGACACCCGCGAGGCCATGGCGCGGGGCGAACAGCTGGCCCGGGCCGAGGATCCGCGCCGCTCGCCGGCGATGAGCCCGGACCGCGGGGACGGAGAGGGAGACGGTATCGGCTCCGGTACGAGCGACAACCCTCTCGGAGATCCCGCCGCATGGACCGCCGAGTATTTCACCGAAACCCTGGAGGGCCGCCTTTCCGACGAGGGTGAAAGCGAGACCCGCACCATCTCCCTCGAGCCGTCCGGACCGGAACACACCGGCACCGGAAGCACCGACGCGCGATTCGACCTCTACGAACAGCTGTCCCGGGAAACCATCGACAACGAGGATATCCCCCTCGCCCACCGCGAGGCCGTCCGCCGCTACTTCCAGGAAATCCGGCCGGGAACGGATGAAGATGATCATGACTGACCGCCCGACCGAATCCAACCCGCCTCTCGAATCAGCCCTGGAGGATTTTCGGAATAAGTTTTCCACGCTCCGCGACGAAGTGGGCAAAGTCATTGTCGGTCAGCAGGAAATCGTCGATGCCACCCTCACCGCCATTCTGACGGGCGGGCACGTCCTCCTCGAAGGTGTCCCGGGCCTCGGCAAAACCCTTTTGATCAAAACCATCGCCCAGGCCCTGGACCTCAAGTTCAGCCGCGTCCAGTTTACCCCGGACGTCATGCCGGCCGATCTCGTCGGCACCAAGGTATTCATCGAAGAGGGACCCGGGAACGCCCGATTCGAATTCTCCCGCGGCCCGCTTTTTACGAACCTGCTCCTGGGCGACGAGATCAATCGCGCCTCACCCAAAACACAATCCGCCCTGCTCGAGGCCATGCAGGAACGCTCGGTAACGGTAACCGGCGACACCCACCTGCTGGACACCCCGTTTTTTGTCCTGGCCACACAGAATCCCCTCGAACACGAAGGCACCTACCCACTGCCGGAAGCACAGTTGGACCGATTCCTCTTCAAGCTGAACGTGGCCTATCCCACCATGGAGGAATTCGAAAACATCCTCGCCCGGACGACCGGCACGGCCGAAACCAACCTCGATCCCGTGTTCGACGGCAAACAAATAGATGCCATGACCCGCCTCGCCCTCCAGGTTCCGGTGCCCGACACCGTCCGGCGCCGGGCCGCGGAGCTGGTCATGACCACGCATCCGGAAACCGAATACGCCACACCCGAAATCCGGCGATGCGTCCGTTTCGGGGCGAGTCCCCGCGCCGGCCAGGCCTGCCTTCGGGCGGGCAAGGTGCGGGCCATCCTGCGGGGGCGAAGCTACGTCGCCACCGAGGACGTGCTCGCTTACGCCGTGCCCATCCTCAATCATCGCATTCTGCTCAACTTCGAAGCCCAGGCGGACGGCGTAACCACAACCGACCTGCTCGACGAGCTCGTGCGGGAAAAGTCCCGCGAATGGAACTCCTGATTCCGGAGAACCGCCCGGATTCCCTCACCCTTCGACCCATGAACACCCGCGTCGATGCCGAATTGTTCGACGACGAATTCCTTCGGAAACTACAGGGACTCGCCCTGCTCGCCCGCAGGATGGCGCGCCGGCAACACACCGCCTCCCACCGATCACCCCAGCGCGGGGCCAGCGTCGAGTTCGCCGAATACCGTCCCTTCCAGCCCGGGGACGACTGGCGTCACATCGACTGGAATGCGTACGCGCGGTGGCGCACCCTCATCCTCAAACTCTACGTGGAGGAACAGGACCTTCCGGTGTACCTCCTGCTCGACAACACCGCATCCATGCAGTGGGGTTCCCCCGTCAAGTTCGACCAGGCTCGCCGCATGGCCGCCGGGTTCGCCTACCTTTCGCTCGACCGTCACGACCGCACCGGCCTTTTCCCTCTGGCGGGCAAAGACACACCGTCACTCCCGGCCGTCCGGGGCATGGGACGTTTCCGTGAGATCCTCGGGCTCCTCTCGGCCTGCACCACCCGCGACCCGGAAAAATCCCTCGAAGGCGGGATCCATGAATGGCTCCGCAAACGCTCTCCCCGGGGGGTTGTGGTATTCCTCTCCGACCTCTGGGGACACGACGAACAGGACGCCTGCAAAGCCATCGACCGCCTCCGCTACGCCGGCCACGAGCTCTTCGTCACCCAGATGATCGATCCGGCCGAACAGGAGGCGGGCGACGTCGGCGAATACCGGCTGCAGCCCCTGGAAGGCGGAGAAGAGGTCCACATCACTGTAACTCAGGCGCTGCAGGAACAATACCGTCAGCGGGTGGCTGCCTACCAGGAACAGGTCAACATGTTTTGCCGGCAAAAGGGGGTGCCGCTCCTGCAGGCCGACACCGGACAGGATGTGATCGACCTGTTGACCGTGACATTGCGGGAAAAAGGAATCGTGGCCTGAACGATGGGATTAATGTGGCCGACAGCGGCGTTGCTGATGCTCCTGGGACTTGTCCCGGTGGCCTTTTATCTGTTCCGCCAGCGACCGAGGGTGCGCCCGGTTCCGACCCTGCTTTTCTGGCGGTTCGGGGAAAAAACGCAGCGCCGAAGCCGCTGGTGGAGCGAACTTCGCCGTTGGCTTTCGCTCTTGCTGCAGGTCGCTTTTGTCATCCTTCTTTGCCTGGCGCTCGGGCGCCCACACCTTCCTTCGTGGGGGCGGGAACCCGGGAGCTATATCCTGGTTCTGGATACATCGCCCAGCATGGGCGCGGCGGACCGGGAGGGTGTCACCGCCTGGGAAAAGGCCCTGGATGAAATCGACCGGAGAGTCGGGCGCCTGCGACCCGACGAACAGGTCGGCATCGTACTGGCCGCCCCCGAGCCGGAAGTCATCCAGGGATGGACCGGCAATCCGCGTCGCGCGCGCCACGCCCTGACCCGGGCGCGCCCGGGGCCCCGACCGGCCGACTGGACCGCCACCCTCGAACTCGCCCACAACCTGCGGGAGGGCCGGGATCCGTCCGGCATCATCGTTTTTTCCGATTACGTATGGGAGGGCCGTCCGGTGGAAAGCCTCCTGGCCGACGGCACCCACCTGTCCTTCCACTCCGCGGTCGAAAACGCCGGCATAACCCGCTTCACCGCCCGGCGCTCGCCGGCCGTCCCCGGGGATTACCTGCTTCAAGCCACCGTCGCGCACCGGGGGAAATCCCCCCTCGAGGCGGAAGCACTTCTCTATCGCGACGACGTTTTGATCGACGTGCGGGAAGTGCGCATCGAACCGGGAGGGGACTGGGATCACCTTTGGCGCAACGCCTCGTTCGACGGTCACGACTACCGGCTGGTCCTGGAAAGCGATTCACCGATCGCACTCGACGCGGACAACGAAGCCGCACTGGCCGTACCCGAACTCCCTTCCCTTTCGGTTGTTTTGCGGGGCGATCCCGATCCCTTTCTCGAATACGCCTTCCGGGTGCAACCGCGGATCGACATTCGTCGCGACCCCCTCCCCGATTCCGATCCGGCACTTTCCGCGAACGGGGACCGCCCGACCCTCCACGTGTATCACCGCACTCATCCGGCCGAGGATTTCGAAGACGCTCCCGCGCTCCTGGTCGACCCCGCCGGGGACGGATTCTGGGGCGTTGCCGACGGTACCGTCGAATCCCCGTTGGTCGCGGACCAGGACCGGGAACACCGCCTCCTGGCGCACGTCGACCTCGGCCAGCTCCGCCTGAGCCGGGCCACGCGGTTCACCCCGCCGGAGCTCAGCGACGTGATCCTCGCCGCCGCGGACGCACCGCTGATGTTCGGACGCTGGGACGAACGGGCCAACTGGCTCGTGCTTCCGTTCCCGCTGGACCAGTCGGACCTGGTTTTGCGGGCGGCCTTTCCCATTATGGCGGCCAACCTGATCCAGAGCCTCCGCCCCAGCCCCGAATTCTCGTCGGCGACGCTCCCCGGTCGTACCCAGACGCTGCTTGAGCCGATCGATCTCGCGGAAAGCGTTTCCACGGCGGCCGCGCCGCGCGCGCCCTCACGATGGGAACGCTATCCCCTGTGGTGGTGGGTCGTCCTCACCGCCTTGCTGTGGCTCTTCGTCGAAGGGTGGACCTTTTCCCGCCGCAAAACCGAGTAATCGCCCTCCATGCCATCCGCGTTCCCATATCTTTCCTCGGCAGTAGGACTCGAATGGATACATCCGGGATGGATCGCATTGTCGGCGGCCGGCATTCTGCTTGTCTGGTGGGCCTCGCGGTCGCTGGATCCGCTGTCGCCGGCACGCCGCAGCCTCGCCCTCGCGCTGCGTATTTCCCTTTTATTGCTGTTGACCCTTGCCCTGACCGATCCGCGCATGGAAATGCCCTCGCAACGGGACGCATATATCTGGATGGTCGACGTGAGTGACAGCATGGGTGACCAGGCATTCGCCGACTACGGTGACCTGCCCGAAACGTGGAAAACCCTTCCCGGCTCCCACCGCCTGATGCTGTTCGCGGGCAAGGCCCGGTTCGCCGAGAGCGCGGCCGGTCCCGAACACCTGTGGCGGGATCCGCTGGACCCCGACAGCACCGACCTGGCGCGGGCACTCCGGGTCGCCCAGGCCTCGCTCCCCCCGGATCACCGCGGCCATCTTATCGTCTTGAGCGACGGAAACGCGCAGGCGGCCGACTGGGAGGAAGTCACCTCCCGGCTGGCGGCAAGGGAGATCCGCGTCCACACCCTTCCGGTCGATCCGCCCGACCGCCCGGAAGTGCTGGTCCGCGACCTGCGGGCGCCGCAAAAAGTACGCCGTTCCGAACCCTTTACCATCGACGCGGAAATCGTCAGCAACCGCGATCAACCCGCAACCCTTCGCCTCTACCGGGCCGGCGCCCTGGTTCACCGGGAAGCGGTGCACCTCCACACCGGACGCAATCACTTCTCCGTCGATGAAATGATCGAGAACGAATCGGTCGCCCGGTTTTCGCTCCATGTCGACGCGCCGGAAGATACGTTTCTCGACAACAACGAACGCACCGTCTTCGTCCAGGCCGAAGGTCCGTCACAGGCGCTCCTGGTCACCGATTCCACCCGCCAGGCCCGTTATCTCACCCTCGCGCTCCGGCAGGAGGGCATCCACCTCGACGTCCGGCCCGAGGTCGGTGCGCCGCAGGATCTCGGGGACCTGCAAAACTACGATTTGTTCATACTCGACAACGTACCGGCCACGGAGCTGACCGAAGCCCAGCTCGAAATGTACACGGCCTACGTTCGCGATTTCGGCGGCGGGTTCCTCATGCTCGGCGGGGACCGCTCCTTCGGGTTGGGCGGCTACCACGGGACGCCTCTCGACCGGGTCCTGCCGCTGCGCAGTGACCTCAAAGGTCAGGAGGAGTCGCCCTCGGTCGCGCTGGCGCTTATCCTCGACAAGAGCGGCAGCATGAGCGGGGAACGGATCGAGATGGCGCGGGCGGCCGCGATCGGTGCGGTGGACCTGCTCACCGCCTCGGACTACGCCGGGGTGGTGGCCTTTGACGGGGACGCCGAGTGGGTCGCCGACATGCAACGGGTGACGGATCCCTACCGCCTCCAGCAGCTGATCTCGTCCATTCAGGCGGGCGGCGGCACCAACCTGGCACCCGGAATGGAGCTGGCGCTCCACGGCCTTCGCCAGACCCCGGCCAAGATCAAACACGCCATCGTTCTCTCCGACGGCCACTCGGTGCCGGGACCCTTCACCGAACTCTCGGCCCGAATGACCCAGGAGGGAATCACCGTCAGTACGGTCGGCGTGGGCCGGGGAGTGGACGTCGACCTGCTCCGCGACATCGCCCGGCGGGGCCAGGGCCGCTACTACTACACCGAACGGGCCGACGCCCTCCCGCAAATCATGGCCCAGGACACCATGACGGCGGGCGATTCCGTCATCCAGGAATTCCCGTTCGCCGCGGTGCCGGTCCGTTCGGCCGACTTTCTTTCCGGCATCGATTTTTCGCTGGCACCCTTCCTCTACGGCCACGTCCGCACCACGCCGCGCGAAACAGCCGACGTCTGGCTCGCCACCGAGGACGGAGACCCCCTCTTCGCCACCTGGCGTTACGGGCTGGGACGGGCGGGCGGATTCACCTCCGACGCCCGCAACCGGTGGGCCCTCGAGTGGCTTCCATGGGAGGGCTACCCTCGGTTCTGGGCTCAAACCGTACGCCATCTCCAACGCACGCCCGCCCTGCGCTCGTTCCCGGTGGAATGGAATGCGGTCGATTCCGGCTACCGGATCGCCATCGACGCCGTCGACCAGCGAGGCGAATTCCTGCCCGATGCCAAAGGGCGCCTCCTCGCCCACCGGCCGGGAGGCGACCGGGAGGAAACAACGCTCGAACAGACCGCCCCCGGACGCTTCGAAGCGAAGGTCGAAGGGGCCGGCGACCATCCCGTTCACCTCGACATCCGCTTCCACGGCCCGACCGGCGAGGAATTGGCCCAGCAGTTCCTTACCCTGCACCCGTCCTTTTCCGACGAATACCTGCTGCGCCCGACGGACCGGGAGTTTCTGCAATACCTGAGCGATGCCACCGACGGCGTTCACGAGCCGGACCTGCCCGGGATCCTGGCGACCGACCGGCGCCGGGCCTCGCGGGAAGTGGAGCTCTGGCCCTGGCTGGTGGCGTTCGCCCTCGGCCTTTTCATGCTCGATGTAGCCAATAAACGCCTCCCCGCACGCGACCCCGGCCCCGGCCTCGCGGCCCCGTTCCGGAAACGTCGCTGACCCACCGCTTTCGCCTGTTTCCGACACCGAATTTCCGCTTCATCCACAACCCGGCACACCACGTCCTATGAAAACAAGAATCCTGCTCCTCTTTCTCATTCTCGTCAGCGCCGGTCCGGCTGCGGCTGACGGGCCGGCCCTCACCCCGGAACTGGAACGGTTCGAGCAAATGCTCGTCCGATCCCCGTCGACCGGCGAGGCCTTCGACCGGATTTACCGCCATTACTTCGACCGGGAACAACTGGATATCCTGGCGGACCGGTGGCATCGCGAGGTCGATGACCGGCCCGACCAGGCCGACCGCTACCTCCTGCTGCTCGGGTATCTCGCGCAGCGCCAGGGAAACCTGGCGGAGGCGCAGGACCGGTTTCGGGAAGCCGTCGGGCGCAACGACTCCTCCTCCCCGGCGTGGATCGCGCTGGGCAACCTCCATATTCGCCAGGGCGCCCTCGGGGAGGGAATCACCGCCCTCAAGCGGGCCCTGGAGACCCCCCTTTCCGCCGCCGACGAGCAGGAAGTCGCCCTCGACCTCGGGCGGGCCCAGCTCCGCACCTTCGATCTCGAAGGCGCCCGCGAAACCTGGAACGGCCTGGTCGAATCCTACCCGGACGATCCCTTTGTCCTGGAAGAGGTCGGGGAAGCGTTGCTGCAGGCCGGGGATTTCGCCGCCGCCCGGGAGACCCTGAGCCTGTTGGCCGAGTCGGCCCACGCCGACCCGTTCCGGCGCCTCCAGGCCCGCCTGTGGATCGCCGAAACCTTCGAACGCGAAGGCGACTTCGACCCCGCGCGCGAGGGCTACGACGCCGTCCTCGAAGAGACCCAGCCGGGGAGCTGGCTCCAGCGCCAGGCCCTGGCCCGGATCGAGGGACTTTACGCCGCCCACGGAAAGAACGAGGACCTGGTCACCTATTACGAAACCCGTCTGGCCGAACGGCGCGACCTGTTTATCGCCCGCCGGCTCAGGCAAATACTGATACGTCTCAACCGTAATGAAACGGCCGATACCTGGCTCCGGCAAATGGCCGAATGGGCTCCCACCGACGGCCCCCTGCAGGCGGAACTGGCCAGGTACCACATGAACGCCCGCCGATGGGACGAAGCCGAAACCATCCTGGTTCAGCTGACACGGGACCATCCCCGGGAATGGGCATACCGCGAAACCCTCGGCGAACTCTACCTGCAGCGCGCCGAAACCGGTGAGCCCGACTACACCGAACGCGCCCGCGAAACCTGGGCGGCGCTCGCCCCCGCCGATTCTCCGGACCCTTCCCGAATGGTTCGCCTCGGCGATCTCTACCGACGCCACGACTGGGACGACCTCGCCCTCGAATCCTACCGGCGCGCGCTCGAAGCGGTCCCGGAGGACTTCGGGCTGCGCGAAAAAACCGCCCTTTTCCTCTTCGATCTCGACCGCGGGGAGGAAGGGTGGGCCTTGCTCCGGGGCGATGGTGAACCGCTTCCGTCCGCGGACAGCTATCACCGCCTGGCCCGTTTCGAATACCGGCACGACAAGCCCGAAGCCGCCCTGGCGTCCCTGGAAATGGCAATCGACCTGGACCCGGAACGCTACGCCCTCCACGAACGGCACTGGGAGATCCTGGCGGAACGGGAAAGATGGGAGGATTGCCTGGAACGGATCGACAACCTCCGCCGCCTCCTGCCCAACGAATTCCACCAGCCCCGTATCGACCGCCGCCACCTTCGCGCGCTGCGAGAGACCGATCAGCTCGACGCGAAGCGGGAATCGCTGGAAACCGCTTTCGCCGAGGCGACCGCAACGGATGAACCGATGGACGAGGAGGACCTCCGCTTCCTCCTCTTTCTCCAGATCGCCGATAACCGCGAGGAGGCGGTCGCGGAGATCACGGCCCGGGCGGTCCCCTGGTACCCCGATTCCTTTCCCATCACCCGCCTGCGCCTGGAATTCGCCCGCAACCAGAACGACCTCGAGGAACAGCACGCCGCCCTGCGCCGCATGATGGAACAACGACCCAACCGCAAAAGTGAATGGCTCCGCGAGCTGGTCAACGCCTATCGCGCCCACTACCGTTTGCCCGAGGCCCGACAGTACGCGGAAGAACGGGTCGAGTTGAACCCCGCCGACCCGGAAGCCCACCTCCTGGTGGCGGAGATCCAGCACGAGGCCGGTGAACGTCTCGAAGCCAACGAAGTGTTGCGGAACGCGATACTGATTGCCAGCGATCCGGCTCCCCTTCGCTCCCGGCTGGCGGAAAACCTGTCCCAGGTGGGCCAATACGAAGAGGCCCTGGAACTCCTGGAAACCAACTTCCAGGAAGACCCCTCACGGGATGCCCGCCTCGGGCTGGTGCGGCGAATGAGCGAGATTTACCTGCGCCACGGAAATCCGGACGAACTGCTGCAGCGACTTTCCGATCGCAATCCCGAACTGCGACAAACGGCCGATTACCACTTCTTTCGCGGAGAGATTCTGCTCGAGGCGAGCGATTACGTCCGGGCGCGGGAAGAACTGGAACGGGCGGCCGCGCTCGAACCGGAAAATCTCGATATTCCCCGCTCCCTCATTCGGCTGGCGAGTGACGAGGATAATTTCGACGAAGCCGTCCGCTACGCCCGTCAGCTCTTCACCGTGGAGAGCAGCGTGGAAAACGAGATGACCCTGGCGAAACTCCTTCTGCGGGCGGGGCAGGTCGACGAATCGCTGGAAATCATCTCGCGTCACGGGACCTATTTCGTGGAGGAGGAGGACGAGTGGTCCGAGTTCTTCGAACATATCGGAGAAGCCACGGTCCTGGACCGGTTTATTCAGGTCATTCGCAATCACCTTCGAACCGCCGAATCGCCGTGGCGGGCGGAGCTGGCCCTGGCGGAATTCTTCATCCGGCGCGGCTCGTTCGACGAAGCCGAAGGTCTGCTCTGGAGCGTTTACCTCAGCGAGCCCGAGCCGGTGGACGAATGGGACGATGACACCGACGAGGACACGATGACCCATTGGATGGGCTACAGGATGCACCCCGCGCAGGAGGAAATCCAGCGCGTCCATTTTTCCCGCCACCACTTCGCCCAGTTGCTGGCGGCGGACCATCCCTTCTTCTCCCACCCGCGCCACCACGGTCGCCACACCTACCACCACGGCTACCCTTCCGGTGGCCGCAATGAACAGGAAAGGGCCCGGGCCGATGCCCTCGGTTACCTGGCCAACCTCGCCATCCTGCACAAAAACGAAGAGGATTTTATCCGCCGGTGGGACGAGAACATCCGCTGGCAAGATCTCCCCCCGGAAAAGTTGCTGGTGGAAAAACTGAAACTGCAGATCCTGGACGACGCTTTTGTGACGGCGCTCAATCAGGTGATCGACGACGGGAGCGATCCGGACCTGGAATCGCTCGTTTTCCAAAGCCTCCACTCACCGGAAACGGGCGAACCGGTCACGGCTCGCCATGGCGCCGGAGAGGGCTTGGCCGAAGCCTTCGAGCGCCTGAGGGAACGGGTCTACGAGCAGAACGTGGAATACATGGCCTGGCAGCAATTCCGTGAATTCTACCAGTCTCTGGCCGCCGGACGCCTCCCCGACTCCCCGGAGGAAACCTACGGGAAAATCGAAGCGCTTCTCCAAACCGAAGGCGCTCACGCGTACTTTTACAACTGGGTGGCATCCCTTTACCTGCACACCGCGCTGATTTTCGAGGACTACGCGAAGGCCCGCGAGCTTCTGCCCCGCGTGGTGGAAGACGCCGTCTACAATCCCCGCTACATTCTGGCTTCGCTCCACGAGCAGATCCTCGAGACCGCCGTGCAAAACGGCCGACCCTTGAATGAAGATGCCTTCACGCTGCTCGGCGAACTGCTCGAACTCCTCCTCGAATCCCCCCCTTCCGTGCAACCGTTTTTCGGATACATGGGACGCGAGTTGACGGACGTTTTCCCGGTCCCCCTCTCCGACCACATCGAGCAACGGGTCATCGAAGCCTACCGCCGGCTGCACACCGTCCACGGGCGGCACGACCGGCAGACCGAGCTGGTTGATTTCCTGGCGACGGAGAGCGAAGACGCGGCCGTCCACGCCCGCCAGTGGCGCCGGTCCCTCCTTTTCTTCCTTCATCTGTGGGAAGACGACCTCGAGGCGGCGCGCACGCTCGGCGAGGAAATCCTCGCCGCCTCCCGCGACACCGGAATCCAGCTGAACATGGCATTGATCCACGAACGGCTGGGCGACGATGCCACCGCCCTCCGGCTTCTCGACAGCCTGCAGGTGACCCACACCGAAATCTTCCCCTTTGTCCAGGCCAGGATCGTGGCCACGGCATCCCGCGACGAAGCGCTTTATCCGGTCGGACAAATGGCTGTTCGCCGACTGGCCCGCGACTGGGACCGGTACCGCTTCCGGGTCGACGCCGACCTGGAGGACCTGTACCAAAAAGTCGGCCTGGCCGAGGAGTGGGAACGGCGGGAGGCCTCCGCCGCGCCATCCCGGCGCCGACCCGAGCCCGCCTGGCAGTCGGTCCGCAACGAGATGCGAAACGCCGACGATCCGACCGTATCGGTCGCCCTGGCCCGGCGCCTCCTCGCCACGGCTCCGCTGGGATTCCAGGAAGCGTCGGTCCGACAGGCCCGCCATTTGTATCAATCACATCATTACGCCGTGCGCGGTCTGCGCGAAGCCAAACAGGAAGCCCTCACCGCGCTGCAACAGAACGGTGAACTCGACGGGTACCTCCGAGAACTCGAAGCATCCCATGAGACCAATCCCACGTCCATCCAGATCCTCGCCCGCCTGGTCGAGGCCACCGAATTCAGTCCCCCGCGACCGCGCCCCGCCGCCGATGCCACCGTTGTCCCCCGGGATCCGGCTCGCTACTACGAAAAAATCCTGTCACTCCACCCGAATCACCCCTATTTCTTCCACGCCTACGCCCGTTTCCTCAACGAAAACGAATCGTTCGACCGCCTGGTGGAGCTTTACGAGGACCAGGCCCGCGAGAACCCGCTGATCGTACTCCGGGGGGACGACGAGATCGCCCGCGACGCCTACATTCGGGCCGACCGCATGACCGAATTGGTCGACCGGCTCCTCGACGCCCCCCTCCTGCAGCTCGACCTCGAAAGCGCCGGCAACCAGAACAACATGCTGGCCCGCAACCTGGAGAGCGCCGCCGAAACCCTGGAGGAACACGGCTTTCACCAGGAGTCCCTCCGGGTCCGTTCCCGCGCCCTCGAACTCCTTCCCTCCGAGGAAACGCAGGACACCCGCCTGAACCTGATCCGTTCCCTGCGCCAGGCCGGCGCCAACGAAGCGGTGGAGAACCTGGTACGCGCTTTCTTCGCGTCCCCGGAACACGCGGAAACCCCGCTCCTGTTCTCGCTTCAACGCACCCCGTCGAACGGCGTCCCGCCCTGGCTGCAGGCGGAGTTTCGTTCCTATCGCGCCGCGAGGGAACTTCCCTATTCGATCCGGATCCTGAAGGCCGCCCCCGGGGAAACGCTCCGGGCACTTTTCGCGGATTGGGAGGCCCGGCGATCCGAAATCGACGCTCCCGACATAGCCGACGCCCTCTACGGGACACTCCTGCACTACGCCCTGGGCAGCGAATCCTATCCCCGGGTCCTGGCGGATCTCATGCAAACCTTGCACGAGGCCGACGACGTCACCCCGGAGTTGGTGCCGGCATTGGAACGCAGCTTCCTACCCATTCTGCTGCGCGCCATCCCCGCCTTCGACACCGACGCGGAGATCCGTGACACCCTGTTCCGCCGGCAAGTGGCCCTGAGCGACAACCGCCGGCTACCCTTCCTTCATTTCGGCAACGATAACGAGTCGGCCTGGCGACGTTTCGACGCCGCCGTCGCCCTGCAGCAGGAAGATGAGGCCTGGGAGACGGGGCGCACCCTGCTCGATCTCCTGCCCCTGGAGGGCAACCTCCAGGACACCCAGCGCCCCGCATACCTCCGCCTCCTGCGGCTG
>PXDC01000348.1 GCA_003565135.1 Verrucomicrobiota bacterium | reverse complement strand
CGGCGGCAGCGGCGGCCACGGATTTCGCCGAGGGGGGCGACGAGCCCGTTCGCCACACGCCGGCCTCGTCCGTCATCCGCGATTTCGAAACCTATTCCGGGCATGAAGCCCCGGCGGACGGTTCCGGAGGGTCGAACGACCTGGATCTGATCGCCGACGGACCCCTGGCCGATTTCGATCCCTTTGATTTTTCCGATCGTACCGCCACGCGCGGTACGCCCGCCGGTGCCGAACCCGGGGAAAGCCGGTTCGAGCGCCGCGTACCGGGCCTGTACCCGGAGATCTCCGAACCGGATACCGGGGAAGCGGAAACCTTCGAGCCCCGGGAGGAAGCGGACCTGAACCCGGCCTACGACGCGTCTCCCGACTACCTGTCCCGCTGATCGTTCAGACCACGGCCACGACCACACTCAGGGAAATGACGGAGAGGACCGTGCTGATCACGATCGCCCCCGAGGCGAGCCCTTCGTCGCCCCCGAGTTGCTGCGCCAGGATGTAGGAGGCGGCGGCGGTCGGAGCGGCCAGCAGAATGAGGGCGACCCCCAGGGCCTCCCCTTCGAGGCCGGCCACACGGGCCAATCCCGCCCCGATCAAAGGACAGAGCGCGGTCTTGACCAGGGCGGCCCCCGACGCCGCCCGCACGCTTCCCTTCACCCGAACCACCGCGAGGGCACCGCCGATGCTCAACAGGGCGAGCGGCAGGGCCATTTGCCCGAGCACCCCCACGGAACGCTGCAGGAAGAACGGCAATTCGATTCCGGAAAGGGAAAGCAGCGCCGCCAGGACACTCGCCAGGATAAGGGGATTGGTCAGGAGCGTTTTCGCCAGTTTCCGGCTCAACCACCCGCCGCCGCCGTCGCGACTGCGTTGCAGCACGGCGACGGAAAGCACGTTGTAGAGTACCATGACCGGACCGAGAGTCAGGATAGCCACGGTGCCGGCCGTCGGGCTCTCCGGGTAGGCGAAAAGGACCACCGGGATCCCGATAAAGGCGAGGTTGCCGCGCAGCGAGGCCTGCAGGAAGGTGCCTCCGGATGCGGGCGGCACCCGGAGGGCCCGGGCGACCACCGCCCCCGCCGCGAGCGTGAGCAGGGTTGCCCCGGAAACCACGGCGATCACCGCGGCAGCGAGCGGTTCGGCCAGGTCGGCCCGGGACAGGGAATGCACGATAAGCGCGGGCAGGCCCACCCAGTAGGTCAGCCAGTTCATCCCGCGCAGGAACGCGGCGTCGAGAAATCGCCGAAACAGGATCGCTCCGACGCCGATGAGAATAAATACCGGCGCAACCGTATTAACTACTTCCATACGCGCAGACCGTCGCCACGATCAAAGGTCAAGGCCTCGTAAACAGGTCGGGGTCCAGGTCGACATTGCCCTCAACGCGTTCGATAACACCGGTGAAAACGGTCTGCCCGTCCGAAACCGCCGTGGTCCGGAAGGGCAGCACCAGCCCGTCGGTTTCACGAAAATCGTCGTAGTACATCTCAAAACGAATCGTCCCCCCCTCGGCGGGGACTTCGGCGGCCTTCATGGCGATGTGATAGGTCTCGGGATCGAAGTGGTAGACCTCCCGGGCGCCGCCCTGCTCGGTCACTTCAAGGACCAGGACCTCCCGTTCCCCCAGGAATTCGCGACCCCCGTACCGGATCTCGTGCCCTTTTTCGCGGTAATCGATCAGGGGACCGTCGAAATCACTCTCCCGGATCAGCTCCACCGCCTCCTGCCCCTCCATCTCGGCCACCTGTTTTTCGCCCCCGGCCGGCCGCATCGCCTGCCAGGCGCGCTCCCCGTCAAACACCCGGATCACCTGGATCGCGGACGACGCGCTCTCCATGCGGAGCAGGTTGGGACGTTTGGCCAGGTACCGCACCGCAATCTCCTGCTCCTGGAACCGGTTGTGCCCCTCGATAACCATCGACTCCACCGCCCTCAACCGCTCGAGTCCGCCGCGCGCCTCGTAATGGCGCTCGAGAATGGTATCCACCTCCTCGGCGACGAGCGTCAGGGACAGAAACGGGAAAAGACAGGTGGGAACAAGCTTAAGAATTCGACGCATGCGGACGTGATCAAGCGGTTATGTAGAAAAAACGAACCCCATGGGTCCGGAAGCCCCGAAAAGATTCCGGCCCGGAACGGTTTAGGCTACCCGCTTCCCGCGCGCACCGTCAAGCTCATCGCTCCGGTTACCATGCGCGACAACCCGGGCAAGAAGGCATCGATCATCCGGCGCACCGGTTCGACCGGCACCCGATTTGATTGCCCCGGGACGGTCCCGCCCCGATAATGGTTGTCTCCATGCTTTCCGGTTTCTCCTTCATCGTCAGTTGCGAGCACGCCTCCGCCGCGGTACCCGCAAGGTGGAAACCCCTGCTCGCGCCCTACCTGGCGCAATGCGAGGAGCACCAGCTGTGGGATCCCGGTGCCGCGGAGGTTTCACGCGAGCTCGCGCGCCTGCTGCGCGCCCCGTTTTTTTCCGGCGAAACGACCCGGCTGCTGGTCGACCTCAACCGCTCCCTGACCCATGCCGACATCTTTTCGCCTCCGGTCCTGACCCTGCCTCCGGCGGAACGCACCGACATCCTCTGCCGCCACTACTACCCCTACCGGCACCGGGTCCGGCAGGAAATCGAAGGCCTCCTGGCGGAAAAACGGCCCGTGGTTCACCTCTCGATCCACTCGTTCACACCCGCCTTCGAAGGGGAAACCCGCGCGAACGATCTCGGCCTTCTCTTCGATCCCTGGCGCAAGAAGGACAACGACCTGGCCGAAATCTGGCTGCACTACCTGCAACAAAAGGAACCCGCCCTCGTCTGCGCCCCCAACCAGCCCTACCTCGGCATCAGCGACGGCCACGTCCCGGTGCTGCGAAAACTCTTCCGGAGCACGCGCTACTTCGGGTTCGAGCTCGAATTCAACCAGCGATTGCCGCTGAAGCGGCAGGCCCCGCACTACGCCCGCTGGCTGCACCGCTGCCTGAAACTCGCCCTCGAGAGCAAAGCCGCCGCCCACGTAGCCGAGTAACCGCGGGTCGCCGACATGACCCGACCGGCGCAAAACCCGGTTTTATCCTTGCGCGCGAAAAGGGTTTCCTGCCTGAATGCTACCCTCTCCCCCACGCACCACCCGGTCGGGGTCCGGAGAGAATCCCCGGACCGGAACCAGATTCCAACCATGCAAATCAGCAGCACGGCCTTTGAGAACGGAACGGAAATTCCGGAGAAATTCACCTTCGACGGCGAAAACGCGCGCCCGCCGCTTCGCATTTCCGGGGTGCCCGACCAAGCCCGGAGTCTGGTGCTTTTTATGGAAGACCTGGATTCTCCCATCGGCCCCTTCACCCACTGGGTTGTGTGGAATCTCCCGCCGCAAACCGAACACCTCGGCGAAGACCCTCTCCCCCGGGAGGCCGAGACCGGTATCAACGGGTTCGGTGAGGTCCGCTACTCCGGCCCCTGTCCCCCGTCGGGGAAACACCGCTACCGCTTCCGCCTGCTCGCCCTGGACACCCGCCTGGAGGCGACTTCCCCGGACCGGAAAGACCAGATCGAAAGCGAGATGGATGGAAACGTCCTGTCCGAGGCGACCTTGACCGGCCTGTACACCGCCCGTCCCTGAAAACATACCGGCGCGCGCCCTCATTAACCGACGCGAAACCCGCTGATCCGCCATGCCACGACGATTGCCCAAACGCCTGCAACTGAAACTGAGAAAGTTCTTCAAGACGGTAAACTTCACCGTCTTCTGGATCTCGATGGCCGTCGTGATCGCCTTTGTGCTGTACGGGACCCTGTTCCCGGACCCGGCGCAGTCCATGTTCGCGGCGATTCACAGCTTCATCACCGAATATTTCGGCTGGTACTACCTGCTTGCGGTCACCTTTTTTCTCATCTTCGCCCTCTGGCTGATGTTCAGTCATTACGGCAGCATCCGTCTCGGCCCGGCCCACGAAAAACCGGAATTCAGCTTTTTTGCCTGGTTTTCCATGCTCTTCAGCGCCGGCATGGGTATCGGCCTGGTATTCTGGAGCATCGCCGAGCCGATCATGTACTTCCAGGATCCCCCGCGGGGCGAAGGGGGAACGCCGGAAGCGGCCGAAACGGCCATGCTCTTCACTTTTTTCCACTGGGGCATGCACGCCTGGGCCATTTACGTGGTGGTCGCCCTCACCCTGGCCTACTTTTCCTTCCGCTTCCGCATGCCGTTCACCATCCGGTCCATTTTCTACCCGCTGCTGGGCGACCGGATTTACGGGCCGATCGGTCATTTCATCGACATCCTGGCCATCTTCGCGACCCTTTTCGGCCTGGCCACCTCCCTCGGGCTCGGGGTCATGCAGCTCAACACCGGGCTCAACATCCTGACCGGAATGGAGGTATCGGTCGGCAACCAGATCCTGCTCATCGCCGGGATCACGGCCATCGCGGTGGGGTCGGTGGTTTCCGGGCTGCACCGGGGATTGAAGTGGTTCAGCATGTTCAATCTCTCCGTGGCCGCCGCCCTCATGCTCTTTATCTTTTTCGCCGGGCCGACCCTCTTCAACCTGCGCTTTCTGGTCGATACCACCGGAAGTTACATTCAGAATATCATCCAGTTGAGCTTCTGGAACGACGCCATGGGCGATTCGGAGTTTCAGAAGGGATGGACCATTTTCTACTGGGCGTGGTGGATCGCCTGGTCCCCGTTTGTCGGCATTTTTATCGCACGGGTCTCCCGCGGCCGCACCATCCGCGAATTTGTCGCCGGCGCCCTGCTCCTTCCGTCGCTCTTCGTCTTTGTCTGGCTTACCATTTTCGGGGGCACCGCCCTGCACCTGGAGCTCAATGGCGCCGGAATCGCCGAGGCCGTGGCCGAAGATACCACCATCG
>PXDC01000538.1 GCA_003565135.1 Verrucomicrobiota bacterium | reverse complement strand
GAGTGAGCGCGGAATGACGGGAGTGCGGGGCTGGTTGGCGTTGGGCGACGGTCGCCGGAGCGAACCGCGTTGGTTTATCGCGGGTGAAACCGAAACCGTGGAAACGGATGGTGAGATGGTGCGCTTTGCGTTTGGCAACCGCCGCGAACGCTTGCCGTTTACGGTGGAGCTGGTCCAGTTCGACGTACCCCGCGACCCGGGCACGGAAAACCCCGCCGCATTCGTCAGCACCCTGGTTTTTCGCGATCCGGAGACCGGGGCGGAACTGACCGATACGGCCGGCATGAACCATCCGGCCATGTTTCCGCCCGGGTTGCACCGGGCGATCACCGGTAACACCTACAAATTTTCCCAGGCTCACTGGGAACCCGACGATCTCGATTTGAGCGTGGTCCAGGTACTGCGCGATCCGGGCTGGTTGCTCAAATGGATCGGGTCGCTCATCATCATCGCCGGGATTTTCATTATTTTTTATGTTAGGCCTTACCGTAACCGTCGTCCCGAGGACGCTCTTGACGACGCGCTGCGATCAAAGAAAGACAGGAAAGAATTGGCATGAAGGCATTCCCGGGATTGATCGGAATTTTGTTATTGGCCGCACTCGTTGTGCCGGCTTACGGCGCGGAAGAGTCCGGGCTGCCGGCCGGCGCCGAGGCTCCGGAGGAGGGGGAGAGAATCGAACATGATTACTCCAATCTCGAAGGGCTGGTGATTTTGCACGGCGGCCGGCAGAAGCCGCTGCTCACGTTTGCCCGGGAGGCGTTGCTGACCATCGCGGGCCGGCGAAGCTTGCGTTTCGAGGACGGCGAATCGGTCGATGCCATGGGGTTTGTCGGATCGATGTGGATCGGGGGCAAGGACTGGGCCCATCACCCGGTCGTTTCCCTGGACCACGCGGGGGTCAAGGAGGCCCTGGAGCTCGATATGGAGGCCCGCCGCCATTCCTACCACGATATTGTCACCCACCCGCGGTTTACCGAGCTGCTGGAGGAATTGGATGAACGGACCGAGACGCGGGAGGCCGATGACCTGAACGAGTTTTATCGAAACTTCAACGAACTGGTCCAACGCCTGCAGCTTTTTCGGGCCATCGAACGGGGGGCGATTATGACGGTGGTGCCGCATCCCGACGATCCCGCGGGGGAGTGGGTCACGTTTTCCCGGGCGCGCGATTACTACTCGGCCGAGGAGTTGCACCCGTTTGTGGAGGCGCGCGGCCGGTTGCTCGTGGCCTACAATCCGGATATGCTGCCGGAGGAAATCCGCGAAGAACTCGGCGGTGACCTCGATTTTTCCTCCGCCGCCCTGAAGTTTCGCGAAGCGCAGCGGGCTTTGAGCCCCGCCGTGGTGGCCGCCGAGGGCAAGGTGACGACCGAAGTCCTGTACGAGCGTTGGAATCCGTTTCGCCTGGCGCTGGTTTTTTCGCTCCTCTCATGTCTCGCCATGGCGCTGAGTTGGACCGCGTGGAAGCGGCCGGGAGCCGTGCTCGGCTGGGCGATGGCTCTCGGAGCCATTTCGCTCCTGCTCCTCGGTATGGCGGCCCGGGTTTACATTTCGGGACGGGCCCCGGTGACCAACATGTACGAGACCATTATCTGGGTGGCGTTCGGGCTGCTCGTCTTTGCCGTTATTTTTGAATGGCGATACCGGTGCCGCTACTACCTGGTCAGTGCCACGCCGTTTGCCGCCCTTCTCCTGCTGGTGGCCGAGAGCGCGCCGGTCATGTTCGACCCCAACATCTCGCCGCTGACACCGGTGCTGCGCGACAATTTCTGGCTCACCACACATGTGTTGACCGTCACCATCAGCTACGCCGCCTTCGCCCTGGCTTTTGCCCTCGGCCATTTCGTGCTCGGCGCCCAGATTTTCCGCGGAGGGAAGATGGCGGTGAATCGCGATCTCTACGCCTACATCTACCGGGCGATGCAGGTCGGCATTCTCCTGCTCGCCATCGGGGTCATTCTGGGTGCGGTCTGGGCGAACTATTCGTGGGGTCGCTTCTGGGACTGGGATCCCAAGGAAACCTGGTCGCTGATCGCCCTGCTGGGTTATCTCTTTATCCTGCACGGGCGTCTGGTCGGCTGGTGGGGCGGCTTCGGGTTTTGCGTCGGTGCCGTGCTCGGCTTCAAAGGGATCCTTATGTGCTGGTACGGGGTGAATTACATTCTCGGTGCCGGTTTGCACAGTTACGGCTTCGGCAGCGGGGGAACCGGCTGGGTGGTCGGGTTTGTGATTTTTGAATTGCTCTTCGTCGCTACCGCCGTCGCGCGCCGTTACTTCTGGCACGCGTCGGCCGGACCGCCGGGGCCGCTTGGAAACGAGCCCCTGAATGAGCGGGAAAAGGCCGCCGGGGGGGTCCGGGAACCGTCGCGGGCGACTTAGGATTCCCGCTGGATTGGGCCGGACGGTTATACGGTTTTCGGCCACAGCCGGGAACGCCGGTGGCGGTTTCACCCGGCTTCGTTGGGGAACGGCCCGCAGGGTCGTTGGGCTGCGACCCGGGAAGAGAAGTTGCCCGGGCCTCAGCCCTGGAGGGGTTCTTAGCCTGGATGATTCACAAAGAATTCAGGTTAGAAGGTGACTTCCAGACTGACGTTGGCGAACCGGGGATGGCCCGGGCGCGGACCGTGCGGCAGGCGGGAGGCAATGTACTCCTCATCCAGCAGGTTTTGAACCCCGCCGATTATCCGCGCCGTGTCGGTGAGCTTGTAGTGGACGGATACATCGAGGAGGAAGTAGCTGTCGTTTTTGCCGAAACGGGCGTCCGGGGTGCCGTCAGGGCGCTCCTGCACGCCGCGATTACTGGCGTCCGAGTAGGTTGACGGGACAAAGACCGCGTCGAGAAACGTCCCCCATTTCCCGAATTCGAGCCCCGTTCCGGCCGAGACCTGGTATTCGGGAATGTAGGGAACCCGGTTGTTTCGTTCCCCGCCGGCAAAGATCGATTCGGCGTCGGCGGTCTGCGAATCACTCCGCAGGCGGGCGTCGGTGAGGGTGACGGCCAGGTGGTTGGGATTGGAAAAACCCCAGTCGAGGGCGGTCCCCGGGTCGTACCCGAGCGACAGTTCCAGACCCATCGAGCGCACATCGCCGGCGTTGTCCGTCTCCCCGCTTCCGGCACCACCGATGTTGTCCGGAACGATCAGGTCCCGGAACTCAGTCCAGAATAAGGCGGCCTCCGTCCGGAACCCCCTCCGGTTGTCGAAACGCGTCCCGAGTTCGTAGCCGAGCGAGGTTTCCTCGCTCAGGCCGTCGACCACCCCGGAAGGGCCGGGGATGGAGAAGCCGCGGTGGACGCCGCCGAAAAAAGACAGGTGCTCGTCGTAAGCGTACGTCGCGCCCACGCCGGGGGCAAAGACGTCGAGACTGGCTTTGTCCACCTCGGTTTGGGGGCCTCGCCGGTCGGTGACCGTGAAACGGAGGTGTTCGTAGCGGACTCCCGGTGTCACCGACCACGGCCCGAAATCGATCCGATCCTGGATATGAACGGCAAACGCGTCCGTCTCCCGCTTGCGGTCGTCCTGTTCCCCGGGAGCCTGGCGCTCCCGCCGCACGATGGCGCCGTTCGCCTCCTGGACGTAGTTGGTTTCCTCCTGGAAACGGTCTTCGAAATCGTGGTGGTAGCGCAGGCCCAGCTCGAGGTTGTGGGTGAGGGCTCCGCTGTAGAGGGAAAGGTTGTAGTGCTGCTGGACCCCGTAGGCGTCGTAGTCGCGATTGTTGTTGCGGTAACGCAGCGTTCCGTCGGCCTCCCCGCGAAGCACGTCCAGGTGGGCGCCCCCGCCGGCCAGGGCTTCGGAGAGATTCATCGAGTTGTCCTGTTGGGACGCGTCCCCGGGAGCGGCCTGGTCCGTGGAGACGTTGTGGAGTTTGTACCAGGCCCGTTTGAAGCGGTTGAAGTAACCGGTTGTGGTGATGCGGAGATCGTCCGTGGGGTTGATCCGGTGCGAGAGCGAGGTCCGCACATGGGAGGTGTCGATACGGTCGAAGCGGCTCGCCGCATACCGCCGGAACGGGTCGCGCCGGAAGTCTTCCCGCGTCAGGCCCAGGTAGGTTTCATCGGCGTCCATGTCCGTGTACCCCGCTTTGAACTCGAAGCGCTGGGGGGTGGTCACCACGGGTTCCCAGGCCAATTTGACCATGGGCTCGACTTTGGTGAAACCGGTGCGATTCCTGTCCTCGAAGCCGGGCGCTCCGTCGATGGTCTTGAACCCGTCGGTGGTCCGGTAGTAATTTTCGACCAGGATACCCACCGTTCCGGCCTCCGTCTGGTAGGCGTTGCCGTAGTAGGCGTGAATCCGGGCCTCGTTGTTTTCACCGTACAGCGTCTTGACGTAACCCTCGCTCCGCTGGGGAATCGGGGTGGACAGGTAGTTGATCACCCCGCCGGTGGTTTGGGGGCCGTGGCGCACCTGGCTCGAGCCTTTTACGATTTCGATCCCGCTCATCCGGCCTGTGGTCGGCGTGTAATAGGCCGAAGGATTCGAGTAGGGCGCCGGTGCCGAGAGAATGCCGTCCTCCATGACTGTCAGCTTGGACGTCCGCATCTGCGCGACACCGCGCAGGCTGATATTGGGAAACAGACCGTAGCCGTCCTCCGTGCGGAAATAGGCGCCCGGAACCCGGCGCACCATCTGGTCGATGCTGTCGTAACCCTGGATCCGGATATCCTCCTGGTCCAGGAATGAAGCCGATCCGGGAATTCGTTCGATCTGGCCGGGCGTGCCGACGACCCGGAGCGGATCCAGGTCGAGCGGTTCCTCCCGGTCATTCGCACCGGACTCGGTTTCGCTTCCCGCCGCCACCCCCGCGGCTGCGAGCATGGTTATGGCCACGAGCGGGTTTCCGCAGCGCTTCAATAGTCGTTTGTTCATAAGATATTTGTTACCTGTTGGATTCACTCGTCGGCACCAGGGTACCTGATGAAACTGAGACATATTCTCAATACAGGGATCGAGACTGAGATTCCTTCTCAATGAGTCAAGGCCATTCGTCCTCTTTTTTTTGCAGAAATTCCCGAGCTCCCTCCCGTCCCTTGTGCCCAGGGTGGCCTCCGCTGTGTATAATTAGCCAGGCTATTTATACGAAGCGGGGTGGGGATGTCGGTTGAAGGAAAAGCGAATTAAATTTACTGGGTTTCGTCCTTCGCTGTCACATTGACCGGGTGAGCGGTCGGGGCGACCGGTTTTCCGGCGTCGGGGCCGGCCACGTAATAGCCGAGGTGTACGGCCGGGCCACGATCGTTGACGATGGCGCTTTCCTCGGCATCGGGGAAGAGGGTTTGCCAGCTCATCATGCGCGCGGTGAGGTCGCCGCGCAGAATTTCCCGGTGAGTGTCGCGTCCTTCCGGTTCCTGGATGTTATCCGCATTCCAGGTATAGCCGGCGCCGGCGTAGAGGGAAATGAGGTACCGTTCCACCAGATTGCCGCCCCAGAGGGTAATGTTGACCCCTTCGCAGTTGGGAGTGTTGCGGGCGGCCCGGCTCCAGAGGCGGGTGGCGCCGAAGGCGCCGTTCTGGGCCATGGCCGGTTTTCCCGCACCGATAAGAAAGGGCGTTTTCCCTTCGCCGCCGTACCGCTCGACCTTGGTTTCGATGTCGGCCCGGGCCAGTTCCCAGTAGTTCCACGGCTCGACGATGACCTTGTCGCGAATGTGGGCCGGAATGGGCCGGCCGCCATGGTCCGCCCACAACCGCATGGTGATCTTTTTGCCGTGCCGGTCCCCGACGTTCATGAGGATATCGTAAAGCCGGTCGACCAACCATTCCGGATTGACCTCGTCGCGACCCTCGAGGTCGGGGAGGACGGCCCAATTGGCCTCGTCCATACCGAGGTGGACGAGGCATTGGTCTTCCAGGTGCGGGACCACCTCGTCGTACATCTTCTCCAGGATTTCCAGGGTGCGCGCGCCGATGCCGAAGCTGGAGCCGCCCCACATGCCCGGGGCGCCGTAACACTCGGGATAATGGTAGACAACGGAGTTGACATGTCCCCAGGACTCGATTTCGGGCGAGACGGTTATGTGGTATTTCCGGGCGTACTTTACGATATCGCTCAGGACGTCTATCGGCAGGGCGTGGGGATTCTCCCGGCCCAGTTCCAGGTTGTTGAACCGGACTCCCATGATCTCGTCGTCGAACAGGTGCAGGTGGAGGAGGTTGAGCTTCAACCTTGCCATGATGCGGATACATCGCTCGATAAGGGCCCGACTGTAAACGCCGCGGCCCATATCCAGCATGACGGCGCGCCATTTATAAGATGGCCAATCGCGGATTTGGAGGCAGGGAAGGGTGCCCTGTTCGAAGGCGGCAATCTGAAGGAGGGTCTGGGTGCCGTAGTAGAGGCCGGCCCGGCTCTGGCCGGCAACACGGACGCCGTCCGCTGAAATACTCAGTTCGTATCCCTCTTCCGGCAACCCCAGGTCGCGCGTTTCCAGGTGAATCACGGGGCGTTTTTCCCGCGAGTTGAGCGAGACCAGGACGTTGGCGACGGCCTTGAGATCCACCACCAATTCCTCGGCGACGGCCTGGGATTCTTCCGGCGCCACGGTCGTGGCGGTGCCGTCGCGAAGGTCGAACGAACTCTCGCCGACGGAGAGTTCACGGGGGTAGGGATTCAGGTATCGGAGCGGACGTTCGTCGACGCTGGGACGGAGCGGGAGGAACGATTTTTGGGCGGCGGGTGCGGCCGGTTCGTCATTCATGATGGGTCTGATTTTCAGAACGGGTTGAGTGATTCGTGAAAACGGTGAGTCTCACCCCTCGGTTTGCCCGCGTCAACGGGTTTTGGATCGAACCTGACGGCAGGCCGGCGCGGGCATTGACCGCCGGTCGGAAATCGGGTTTAAGGGCTTTATGTCGAGTGTTGTCGAAGTGGGGCTGGGCCACCGGGCCTATCCGATCCATATACGGGTGGACTGTTCGGAAGCCATCGGTGCGGAAGTGGCGCGGTTGCGGCAGGAGCGGCGGGCGTGTGCGGTCCTGCTCGACGCGGGTGTGGCGGCGGCCCAGCCGGATTTCGTGGATCGTGCCTTTGCCGGAATTCCGGTTTTCCAGTTGCCGGGAGGGGAGAAAACCAAGAGTCTCGAACACTTGGGGCGGGTTTGGGATTTTCTGGCCGAATCCGGGCTCGACCGGCACGGTCGGCTTTTTGTCGCCGGTGGCGGCGTCATGGGCGACCTGGGAGGGTTCGCGGCGGCATCCTACCTGCGGGGTATCGATTTTTACCAGGTCCCCACCAACCTGCTGTCGATGGTGGACAGTTCGGTCGGCGGCAAAACCGGCATCAATATTGCCGCCGGCAAAAACCTGGTGGGGGCTTTTCACCAGCCGAGAGCGGTATTCATCGGGACGCGCCTCCTGGGCACGCTTCCGGAAAACGAGTTTCATGCCGGAATGGGCGAGGTGATTAAATACGGGCTGCTGGCCGATGCCGACCTGTTTGAACGACTGCGGAGGGGCGAGCGTCTGCGCGCCACTTCGGAGGACCTCCCCGCCATCATTCGACGCTGTTGCGAGATCAAGGCGGAGATCGTGCAGGCCGACGAAAAGGAGGAGGCCGGGTCCGGGGGGCGGGCATTGCTCAATCTCGGGCACACCTTTGCTCACGCGGTCGAACAGGCGGCCGGGTACGGCGAATACCTGCACGGGGAGGCGGTCGGACTGGGGCTGATCCTGGCCGGTGAACTGTCGAGAGAGCTCGGGTATTTGACCGGGAACCACGTTGACGTAATCCGGGACACGGTCCGGGCGTACGGGCTCCCGGTTTCGCTGCGATCGCCGATCAAAAGCGATGCCCTCCTCGCCGCGATGAAACGCGACAAAAAAGTCAAGGGCGGCCGGCTCCGCTTCATTGTGCTCCGTCGGCCGGGGGAAGCGGTGACGGTCGATGACGTCGACGAGACCGTCGTCACGGCCCTCTGGCGAAAGTACGGGGCCGAGCCCTGATCGATCCCCCGGGTGAAGACTGCGAATGGGAATCCATGGTGCGAGCGAAAGAAAGGGGGCCGGTGACGTTCCGGCGGGGCCGGACGCGTCCGGCTCGATGAATCAAACCTGTCCGGCACGGGGTTCCGCCGGTCGGTTGGGGGAGGGGTACCGGAATTATGTCCGCGGTTGACGAAAATATTGTCCGGGAATACTTCGAGCAGAACCGATTCCTCGTCAGGCAGGTACGGAAGTACGGGGTGCATTCGCGCAGGAAGACCGGCGAGGAGGAGATCGATCTGCTGGTCTACAATCCCGGCTATGATCCGGGTAGCCGAAATCCGGAATTTCTCCTCTTTGCCAGCGAACTGCGCTATATTCACCGCGCCCTGGTCGTGGTCAAAGGCTGGCACACGGCGCGTTTTACGCCGGCCATGCTGAGGAGCAGTCCCCACCTTTTCCGGTTTTTGGAAAAAACCGTCCTGAAGCGGGCGGAGGAATGGATGCCGGCGGACCCGGGGGAGCTGGAAAAGCAGGGGCCGCTCCTCAAGATTCTGGTTCTGCCGGGTCTGCCCACGACCGAGCCTTTTCGCACTCAGAGCATGGAGC
Organism: Verrucomicrobiota bacterium; assembly: GCA_003565135.1. Lineage (GTDB taxonomy): Bacteria > Verrucomicrobiota > Verrucomicrobiia > Opitutales > T3Sed10-336 > PXDC01. Next base: position 11,117 of record PXDC01000538.1, on the reverse strand, counting down.
TTCTCCGAGACAGGGGGATAGACGGTATCATTTCCTTTCGTTCGATGCTTCTCGACATCATCGGCCGGGTGGAAGTGAATCGTATTTACCGCAAATCGGAGATTCTCGAAGTCGTGCGGGTGCTGAAGAAATACGAGCTGTTGAACACCCCCCAGATGGAGCTCTTCGACACCGGAAACTCGAAACCAGAAACCTGAATAGTTCATGACCGTAACGGAAGCACTGAAGAAACGCCGTGCCATCAAGGAATACGACCCGGAATTCGTCATACCAAAGGAGGACATCGTACAGCTTTTCGCCAAGACGCTCCTCTCGCCGTCGTCCTTCAATCTGCAGCACTGGCGGTTTGCCGCCGTCGTCGATCCGGCGGTCAAAGCGCGTCTTTGCGAGGCCGCCTGGGGGCAACGCCACATCAGCGAAGCCTCGCTGGTTGTGGTGCTGGCGGGCAATCTCGACGCGGCGGAGAGCGCGGCCGAATACTGGCGCCACGCGCCCGAACGGGTGCAGGAAAAACTGGTGCCGCAAATCGGGCGGTTTTACGCGAACAACGATCGGCTCAAGCGGGACGAAGCCATCCGCAGTGCGTCGCTCGCCGCCATGTCCCTTATGCTCGTGGCGACGGAGATGGGGTACCAGACATGTCCCATGATCGGTTTTGACTTCGAAAAAGCGTCCGAAATCGTGGCATTGCCGGACGGCTGGATCCCGGTCATGATGATCACCGTCGGCCGCGGCACCCGTGAACCGCACCCCAGGGCGGGGCAGCTCCGGGTGGAGGACGTGGCATTCTGGAACAGCTTTGCGGGCGAACCGGTAAAGTAGGGTTCCGGTGTCGTCGGTTTTCGCGGCTTGCCGCGGGGGTGCCGGCTTCCCCTGCGCATGGACGGTCGGAAGGCTTGCCACCGAGGGTTAAAAGACACAGGGTCGGGACAAGAAGTGGCGTAGGGAAGCGGTTTTTGGTGTATCCGATGAAAGCGACCGGACAGAGACGTCTTTCGGCGTTCGTGGAGGGATTCCAGGGCATCCCCTTCGAGTCGCGCGATTTCAGGGATGTTGACATCCGGGGCGTCGAATGCCGTCCCGGGCGTGTCGAGCGCGGCCACCTGTTCTGTTGTATCGACGAGTACCTGGAATACAATATCTGGCACCGGGGCCGGGACCACGCGGCCGCGGCGGTGGCGCGGGCCGCCGCCGTGGTCACGGACCGCCCCTTCGAGAACGTGGACATCCCGCAGATAATCACGCCGCAACCGCGCGAGGCGTTCGCTTTGGCGGCCAGGGTTTTCTACGGCCGGCCGGACGAAGCGGTGGTGGTGGCCGGCGTTACCGGCACCAATGGCAAAACCACCACCACGCGGCTCCTCGCTCACCTCCTTCGGTGTGCGGGAGCCTCGGCCAGCACCGGAACCCTGGGCATGGAGGTGAACGGGGAAACCGTGGAGCCGGGCGAATACACCACGCCGCTGGCGCACGTAAACTATGCCCGGCTGGCGGGGTTGCGTGACCGGGGCGTGCGATACGCGGCGATGGAGGTCTCCTCCCACGCCCTCGAACTCAACCGGGTCGCCGGGATCCGCTTTGCCGGTGCGGTTCTGACCAATTTCTCCCGCGACCACCTGGATTTTCACGGCAACATTGAAGCCTACGCCAGCGCCAAGAAACGTCTTTTTGAAGGGCTCGACGCCGATGCGTTTGCCGTCATCAACCGCGATACCGACCGCGCGTCGGCGTTTTGCCGGGGGATCGACGCCCGGCATATCGGTTACGGGATCGACGGGGAGACGGACTGGGTGGCGCGGGAGGTTGAGGCCGGGCCGGACGGAACCCGGTTCCGGGCGGGTTTCCAGGGCCGTGAATACCCCGTGACGAGTCCCCTGGTGGGGCGATTCCAGGTGTACAATATTCTCGGCGCCCTGGCCGCGGCCGTGGCATTCGGTGTGCCTCCGGAAAACGCCGCCCCGGCGGTGGCGGATTTTTTACCCGTTGCCGGCCGCATGGAAAGCATTCGCCTGCCCAATGGGGCGACGGCGATCATCGACTTCGCCCACAATCCGGACGGATTGATGCACCTGCTGCAAAACTGCCGGGCGCTGAATCCCCGGCGCATCGTGGTGGTGTTCGGTTGCGGCGGCGACCGGGACCGGGGGAAACGGCCGCTTATGGGCCGGATCGCTTCGGAACTGGCGGACGACTGCTGGTTGACGTCCGATAATCCGCGGACCGAGGACCCCGAGGAGATTATCGAGGATATTCGCCGGGGGTGCACGAGCGGCCGGGCCCGGGTGAGGGTCCTGGCCGATCGGGCCGCCGCCATCCGCGAGGCCTACGCCGGGACAACCGGGGAGGACCTCCTGGTGGTGGCCGGCAAGGGGCACGAGAGTACCCAGCTTGTGGGCACGGAGAAAATTCCCTACAGCGACCGCGAAGAAGTCGATAAACTGGGGTAGAGGGCCTGGCCCCCGGTGCAGCCGGGTTTGCCTTTCTCCGGCATTTCGGCCAAGATTTCCGGCATGTTTACGGAGACGTCATTTCTCGATTCCCGACTCAAATCTTTTTCCAGACTCCGTCGCCCGGCGCTGGCCCTGCTCATGGTGTTTGCCGGTGGTTTTCTTGCCGGGATTCCGGCCGCGGGCGAAAACGAATCGGACCGGTTCCGCAACCACGGGATTGCCGCGCCCTCCGGCCAGGCGGGATGGGGTGGGGTCGTGGTGACGGAGGACGCCGACGGAACCCCGTTGATCGTGGTCCACCTCTGGACCGGGAGCGGGCCGACGGAGGAGCGAAGCCTGTTGCTCGTCAACGCGGAGACCGGCGAAAGCGAACAGGTGGCGTTGCCGCGTCGGCGCGGGGCGGGCGGATTCGGTATCTGGCTCAGCAACGACCGGTACTTTTACACCACGGTGGCGGATCAGTTTGTGGCGTTTGATATTCACGAACGGGAATGGTTTTTCACCCACCCGGTTCCCGACCGTATGGTGATGCGCTTTACCGAGAACGATGAAGGGACGATTTATTTCGGCATGTACCCGAACGCGGAGATTTTTTCCTTCGATCCGGCGAACAGGGAATTGCGTGAATACGGACCCATCGCCGAGGAGGATTGGGCTCAGTACCCGCATCTTGCGACGGACGACACCGGTTGGGTTTACGTCGGCATCCGTCATCACCTGTTCAATCTACTGGCCCTCGATCCGGACACCGGGGAGCGGACGCAACTCATTGACGATGCCACCCGCGAAGGGGTGGGCAACGTTCGCAACGTCGCCATCTGGAGGGCGGAAAACGGACGGGTTTACGCCCGTCCGGCCCTGCCGGACGGTTTCGGCGATTGGTACGAACTCTACGAGGGTGCCGCCCGTGTGGTGGACGAGCCCGCCGCAGCCCAGAAAAGTTATTACAACCACCCGCACCGTCACCCCATGCATTTCCCGGGCGGGGGCCGGGTGGCCGGCATCGACGTCAGCAACCGTACCGCGACGATTGAGAGCGCCGGTGGGGAGCGCCGGCGCATCGATTTCGATTACGAGAGTGCGGGGGTTCGCATTTACTCGGTGCAGGCGGGGCCGGACGGGCGCATTTTCGGATCGACCGGAATCCCGCTTCGTTTTTTCCGGTACGACCCGGTCACGGAGGAAATGGAGGACTGGGGTCTGGGTGGCAATTCGGGACACGTAAACGACCTGATTTCCCTGGGCGACCGCCTGTACGGCGCGGTTTACAGCAGCGGCGCCCTGATTGAATACGATCCGGTCGAACCGTGGGAAGACACCTCACTCCACCGTTCGGAGAATCCGAAGGCGCTGTTTTCCCGGGAAGAACGCCGGGAACTTTTCGGCCGGCCGTACGTCTTGTTCGCCCACTCTGACGGCGAGCACCTCCTGTTGGGGGGCAATGCCATGCGATCGGTGATTGGCGGAGGGATCTTCGTCTACAACCTGTCTTCGGGAGAGTCGCGTGTGCTCGATCGCACCGATCTCATTCCGGACCAGGGGGTCATGTCCATGGCGGAGTTGCCCGGCGGGGATATTCTGGTCGGGGCCACGGCCCGGGCTCCGACGGGCGGGGAGCAGGTTGCGGAGGCCGGCTCGATGTACATCCTGCAATGGCCCGGATTGGAGATGTCGGAACGGATCGATCCCCGCGCCGGGCTCGAGGTGCGGGACCTGATCGCGGGGCCGGACGGCCGGGTGTTCGGCGTGACCCACCGGCGCGAACTCTTCGTTTTCGACCCGGAATCCAGGGGAATCGTCGAGCGCGTATCGCTGGCCGAATACGGGCCGCAGGCGGGCGGCCAGGCGCCGAGGGTCATGCTGTTCGGTCCGGACGGCGCTCTTTACATCCTGATGGCGGAGGCGATCGTGCGGCTCGATCCGGAAACCCTGGAGCACAGGAGGGAGGCGGAGGCACCCTCGCGTATTCACGCGGGCATTACTCTGCACGAGGGGCGGCTCTATTTCAGCAGCGGTTCCGAACTGTGGAGCTACCGGTTGCCGGGCGGGGAGTGAGCGGAACCCGTAAGGCCAGGGCGGTTGATGGGCCCGGGCTGAGCGGCGGGATGTGTCCGTCCTGATTTGTATCAGGAATCCGGATCCACCCTGCCGCGCAGGTTCTTTTTTTCCGAGTGTTTCCGTTTTTCGGCCAGGATCTTTCGTTTGACCCCCGCGGGACGCGGGCGACTTTTGCGTTTAAGCTTTTCCCGAGCCTGCCTCTTTTCCCTTCGCTGCCAGCGCCGGTGGGCGTCGATTTTTTCCAGGAGCCGCTCGAGGGCTTCCTGCCGATTCCGGGCCTGGGTGCGATGGCGCATGGACTTGACCATGAACCCGGTGGGCCGATGGGTGAGCTGGACGCAGGTGGAAACCTTGTTGACGTTTTGGCCCCCCTTGCCCGAGGACCGCACAAAGGTTTCTTCGAGTTCCCCGGGATCGACCTGCAGGGCCCGCATGCGGGCGTGTTGTTCCGGCGAGGGTTTGAACATGGCGTCGAGGCGAAGGCGGTGCGTTGGGACGATCAGGCTCCGTTTGCGGTGGGCCGGGACTTGTTGTCGGCCGTGGCCGCGGTGAGTCCGGCGGCGAGGCAATCCGGGCAGAGACGGTAATCGGGTGAACCGGCCAGGAGGTCCTCGGCGACCAGGAAGAGGCGATTGCACGGATTGTGGATACAGTTTACGTAGCGATGGGTCGCACGGCCGCTGTGAGCGCAGGTTCCCGCCGGGGGCTCCCCCCGGGCGGTGCCCATGGGAAGAACCACCCGGTTGTCGAAGACGAAGCAATCGCCTTCCCAGAGATCTTCACGGCCGGCCAGTTCCCGTTCGTAATTCATAATCCCGCCCTCGAGTTGGTAGACCTCGCGAAATCCGGCCCGGCGGAACAGGGCGGAGGCCTTTTCGCAGCGGATGCCGCCGGTGCAGTACATGAGGATTTTTTTATCCCGGAGGTGGCCGTAATCCTCCAGGGCGCGCGGCAAATCCCGGAAATGGTCGATCGGCGGCGTGACGGCGCCGCGGAAGCGGCCTACGTCGGATTCGTAGCGGTTGCGCACGTCGAAGACGACCGCTTCGGGATCCTCCTCGGCCACCCGTTTCCATTCCGACGGGGGGAGGTGACCGGTCGCGTCGCGTTTGGGGTCGAAGGGAAGGTTGGCGCCCAGGGTGACGATTTCCGGGCGCACCTTGACCGAGAGTTTGGGGAACGCGCCGGCGGCGCCGCGGCTGAGTTTGAACGGCATATCGGCAAAGCGCGGGTCTTCACTAAGGGCTCGCCGGTAGGTGTCGGCCGCCTCGTCGGTGCCGCCCACGGTCCCGTTGATGCCTTCCTCCGCCACGATGATCCGGCCCCGCAGGCCGAGCCCCCGGCAGAGCGCGCGATGGTCCCCGGCGAAGCTACGGGGATCGTCGATGCGGACGTACTTGTAGTAGAGCAGGACGCATTCGTCGGCGGGCGTTGAATGTGGGTTTTCCATGAATGACACGCCGTCCATTCAGTCACATCCGGCCGGGTTTGGCAAACACGAGTGAAACGTTCCGGGCCCGCGGAACGCTCAGGCAATCAGGTGGGAGACGTGTTTCTTGTAGAACGCCTCGGCGGTGGCGAAAATCTTCTTGGGATCGTCCAGTTTGAAGACCTCGTCGGTGAGCTTTTTCATATCCGCGAAATCGACGTTGCGCAGCATGTACTTGATGGCCGGCAGGCCGGAGGCGACAATGCTCAGCTCGTCGACCCCGATGCCCAGGAAAATCGGGACCAGCACCGGGTCGCCCGCGATTTCCCCGCAAAGACCCACGGGGATGTTTTCGCGGTGAGCCGCGTCGACCACGGTTTGGATCATTCGCATGACGGCGGGATGCGTCGGTTCGTAGAGGTGCGCGATGCGTTCGTTTACCCGGTCGATCGCCAGCAGGTACTGGATGAGGTCGTTGGTTCCGATGCTGAAGAAATCACATTTTCGGGCCAGGATGTCGGAGGTGACCGCCGCGCTCGGAATCTCGATCATGGCGCCGACCTTGATGTCGGGGTTGTAGGCCGCCTTCTTGCGGTCCAGTTCGCCCCGGGCTTCCCGAAGAATTTCGTTGGCCCTTTCCAGTTCTCCCGCCCCGCTTATCATCGGGTACATGAGCTTGACGTTGCCGTGAACCGAGGCGCGGAGGATGGCGCGAAGCTGTGTCTTGAAAAGGTCCGTATTCTCCAGGCAAAGCCGGATTGCACGCAGCCCGAGAAAGGGATTGGTCTCGGTATCGGTGCGGTAGACGCTGTTGGGGAACTTGTCGCCGCCGAGGTCGAGCGTGCGGATGATGACGGGGTCCGGGGCCATGGCGCGGGCCACCGCGTCGTAGGCCTGGAACTGTTCTTCCTCGGAAGGGAATTCCGGCGCGTTCAGAAACAGGTATTCGGTACGGAAAAGGCCCACCCCTTCGGCCCCGTACTGACGGATGCGCTCCACCTCGTTGGCCCCTTCAATATTCGCCATGAGGGATATGGTCTTGCCGTCACGGGTGGTGGTGGAGCGGCGGATCTGAGCCAGGATCTTTTTCTCCAGCGACTTCTTTTCCTCCTGAAACTTGCCGTAACGGAAGAGGGTCTTTTCCGAGGGATTGATGATGACCTGGCCGTCGTAGCCGTCGACGAGGATCTCGTCGCCGTTGGTCAGGAGTTTCGTGATGTTGCGCATCCCCACCACGGCCGGAACCTGGATGGATCGGGCCATGATGACGGCATGACTGGTTTTGCTGCCGGCGTCGGTGATGATGCCGAGAACCTTTCCCTTCTCGATATTGGCCGTGTCGGAAGGCGAGATATCCCTGGCCACGATGACCCGTTCGGCGCCCAGGCGCGCCAGTCCGTAATGGGCCTCGCCGACCAGGTTGTGCAGCATTCGCTTGGAAACGTCGCGAATGTCGTTGGCCCGTTCCCGGAGGTATTCGTCGTCGATGTGGGCGAAGGCGTCGATGTAACGCTGGGCGACGGCGTGAAAACAGAAGGTGATGTTCCTGCCGCTCTCCCGCATCTCGCGGATGGTTTCTTCGATGAGGGCGCGGTCTTCCAGTACGAGGAGGTGGGCGTCGAAGATGCGGGCCTCGTCGTCACCCAGGCGTTCGGCGACCTCTTTCTGGAGCTTGAGCACCTGCTGGCGCGTCTCCATGAGTTTCTGCTCTAAGAGCTCGACCTCGTCGTCTTCGCCGCCCTTCTCAACCGGGGTGTCCGGAATCTCCAGTTCCTTGGGGACAAACAGGTAAACCTTGCCGTGAGCCACTCCCGGGGAAGCGGCTATTCCTTTAAAAACCTGTTCGGGATAAACCTCGGAACCCATTCAGTGATTCTCCACGGCGAGCTTGGTTGACGGTAGACGGATGAAGGCGATTTTTATAGTGTCAAAACGATTTATTAACAGACGGGATGCGGGAGGTGGTCAATGCCGTTTTAGGCGATCCGGGATTCCACGATGAAGGCGTCCTCTCCGTAGGCCTCGCGGAGATAGGCGGTCGGTGCGGAAAGATCGGCGCCCTCCGGGGGCAGGGCGAAACCCGCGCTGCCGCTCCCGGTCAGGAGGGCGGGCATGCCGAAGCGTTCCCGCAGGGTGGCGAGAACGAGGGCAACGGCCGGGTACTTGCGCGCAACGACGGGTTCGAAGTCGTTGTGAAGCAGCCTTTCCAGGGGGAGCGCACCGGCGCGCCAGGCGTCGATCCGGTCTCCCGCTTCGGTGGCGGGGGAGTAGGCGCCGCCGGTGGCGAGGTGCCGGTAGGCCCAGGCCGTGGGCACGCCGAAGAACGGTTTGAAGAGGAGTATCTTCCGGCCGCGGAGCCGGTCGGCTTCCGCCGGGGAAAGGGGTTCGATCTCCCCGCCCCGGCCGCGCAGAATGACCGGCCGCCGCTGCAGGAACAGGGGGCAATCGGAACCGAGCTGGAGCGCCAACCGGTGGATTTCCTCCGGGTCGGCGGGATATCCGAAAAGTTCGTTCAGGCCGGCGAGGGTTCCGGCCGCATCGCTGCTGCCTCCCCCCAGGCCGGCCCCGGAGGGTATTCGTTTATTCAGGCCGATGGAGATCCCGCCGTCGACGGGATAGCGGTCCAGGAAAGCCCGGGCCGCCCGGAATGCGAGATTGCCGTCGCCCGTCGGGACCGGTTCTCCCCGGCTTTCCAGCGATATGCCGGCGGCGGGAACGCGCTGCAGCGTGAGGGTGTCGCCAAAACGGAGGGGCGCCGCCAGGGAGAGGATGTCGTGGTAGCCGTCCGATCGCTTCCCCGTGACGGCGAGCGTCAGGTTGATCTTGGCCGGACAGGCTACGTCAATGCGGTTCATAAAGGAATCAGGATCGGCCCGGCCTGGCTGGATTCCGTCCCGGACCGTTCTGCAGCAAAGGCGCGGCCGGCCGCGGCGTCGACCCTTTTGTGCGCGGAGCCGCATCATTTCCGCTTGCCTGCGGGCGGCAATCGTTTTGCCATGAGGGCGTTTGAAGCTCATTGACCGCTACATACTCGCCGAATGGCTGAAGATCCTGGCCCTGATGCTGGGGGTGACGGTGGCGCTCCTTTTCCTCGAGGATATGTACGGCAGCTTCGGCCGCTTTATCAGTTACGAGGTTCCGTTTCCCGTCGTTCTGCGTTACTACGGAACCCTGGCGCCGAGTTTTCTCCCCATTGTCCTTCCACTGTCGCTGCTGCTTTCCCTGCTTTACGTGGTCGGGCAATTTCAGCGGAACAACGAATTCGTGGCGCTCCGCTCCTGCGGTTTCAGCCTTTTCCGCATCACGTGGACGATCTGGGTGGCGGGAATGGTTTTTTCCGCATTGTACCTGGTGCTCAACGCGCGGGTTGTCCCGTGGTCGGTCGAACAATCCCGGTCGGTCTGGGAGGAAATCCAGTATGCCCACCAGGCCGAAACCCGCGAAATGGAACGGGTCGGCGTTACCCACGGCCTGGCATTCGACAACCGGCACGACGGGCGTCTCTGGTTTATGAATCGGTACAGTGCCTACGCGGACCGGGCCTTCGGCGTGACGGTTTCGGTCCTGGACGACGACCGTCGGGAATTGCGGCGGGTCCAGGCGCGGGAGGCGGCGTACGATCCGGAGCGTTCGGCGTGGGTGTTTCGCGAGGGGAGGGAAATCGAATTCGATCCGGAGACCCGCGACGCCGTTCGCTCGCCCCAATTCGACGAAAGGGTTTTTCCGGAATTTTCGGAATCCCCGCATTTTATGCTCCTCCTCGACCGGCGCCCGCGCGATCTGTCGCTCTTCGAATTGCGCGAGGTCCTGGAATTCTACGACGGGGTGGACAGTCCCGGCCGCCACCCCTATGCCGTCCAGTACCACGGAATCCTGGCGGGCGCGCTCAGTTGCCTGATTGTGGTGGGGATCGCGATCCCGTTTTCGGTCAGCGGCGTGCGCGCCAATCCCATGATCGGGGTCCTGAAATCGGTCGGTCTCTTCCTTGTATATTTCCTGATGCAGAATGTGACCCGCCTGATGGGGGAACGGGAGATCCTGGACCCGGCCCTTTCGGCCTGGCTACCCAACGGAATCATGCTCGCGGTCGCTCTTTGGTTTTTTCGCCGTGCCAACTGAAAACAAAACCGCCTCCGTCAAACTGAAACCCGGCACGCGCCCCCGCGTTCTGCGCGGGCACCCGTGGGTGTTCGCCAACGAGATCAGGACACCGCCGCCACCGGAGTGCGACGGGCGGGCGGTCACCTGTCGCGACAGCCGCGGGCGCTTTCTGGGGACGGGATTGTACAACAGCCGGTCCCAAATCGCGTGGAGGCGTTTTTCCCGCGAGCGCGCCGATTGGACGGACTCCTTTCTGCGGGGGGCCATCGCCGCGGCGGTGGAGCGGCGCGGGGACACACCGGCATGCCGGCTGGTCTGGTCGGAGGCGGACGACCTTCCGGGACTCGTGGTGGACCGCTACGAAGACGTCCTGGTGGTCCAGATGCTCACCGCCGGGACCGATCTCATGGGAGAACGGATTGTGGCGATTCTCCGCGACCTGCTGCAGCCGAGGGAGATCCTCCTGCGCAACGATGCTCCCGCCCGCCGGCTGGAGGGGTTGGACACGGTCGTGCGGACCGTTTCCGGTAAACCCCTTGCGCCCGAGTGGCGGCGCGTGGAAGGGATGGAGTACTGGATCGAGTGGGAGGCGGCGCAAAAAACCGGGTTTTACCTCGACCAGCGCCGGGAACATGTCTCGGTCGCGGCCCTGTCGCCGGGCCGGCGGGGGCTGGACGCATTTTGTCACCAGGGGGCCTTTGCCCTGCATTGCGCCCGAAGCGGCGCCGCTTCGGTCACGGGGGTCGACATTTCGGAGGAGGCCATCCGCGGCGCGCGACGCAACGCGGAAAGGAACGGCCTCGCGGTGCAGTTCGAAACGGATAACGTATTCGATTTTCTGCGACAACAGGAGGCGGCGTCGCGGGACCTGGTGATTCTCGATCCTCCCCCCTTCGCCAAATCGAAGTCCGAGCTCACCGGCGCCCTGCGCGGGTACAAGGAAATCAACCTGCGGGCCATGAAAGTCCTGGCGCGCGGCGGGATTCTGGCCACGTACAGTTGTTCGGCCCACGTGAGCTGGGACCGCTTTTCGGACGTACTCATTGACGCCGCCGCGGACGCCGGGCGCAAGCTGACGG
>PXDC01000504.1 GCA_003565135.1 Verrucomicrobiota bacterium | reverse complement strand
GGGATGGGTACGCCTGGCGGGTGGGGGCAGGCGCGGACGGTCAGAAGCGATCGGCGGGACCTTCCGGTTTGTGCGCTTCCAGGCACTCCGGGCCGTCGTACCGGGCGTTGTTGACCTTCCGGCTGACTTCCCGCCGGCTCATTCCGGCCGCGGGATAGGGGGCGCAAAGAGATTCGTACCGCGCCTGTTCAAGGGGAGTATCACCCAGCCAGTCGGCCGCGTTCCCCGGATTAAGGATCACCGGCATGCGGTCATGGATGGGCTCGATCAATGGGTTGGGTCGGGTGGTGAGGATCAGGTAGGCGTCGATCTCCCAGATCCCGGCAAACCAGAAGGGCGCTTCATTTTCGAGGTGGAAGTAGACGGGTTGGGCCGGTTTTACGTCCCGTTTCCACTCGTAGAACCCGTCCGCCGGGATCAGGCAGCGGCGCCGGGCGACGGCGGTTTTAAAGGTGGGCTTGTTGGCGGCGGTTTCGGAGCGGGCATTGATCAGGGGGCGGTCGGTCTTCTTCTGCCATTTAGCGCGGATTCCCCAGGAAAGTTCGGCGGCTTCCGGTCGGCCGCTCCACCGAAGTACGGGCATTTGTTGGGTCGGCGCGACATTGTAGCGGTTCAGGTGGTTCCATTGTGCGAGGAGGCCGCCGACGTCGATGCCTTCGATGGCGGGAAATTTCCTCAGGGTGTAGCGGCCGCACATGGGACGAGGGTGGCGGGAACCGGGGGCAGGGTCAATTCGGTAGCGTTTGACCGGCAAACGGGGTCTCTTGGGGGCACGGTTTTTTTCTTCGGCCGGAGGTCTGCTCTCCGGTTGATCCGGACCGCATCCTTATTCGAAACGAGTCTTCCGAAAGGCGCCCGTCGTCGGTCAGCGGACCTCCAGGCGTAAAAAAGCGGCGGTGTCCGCACGGATCGGATCCGGGCTCCGGTAGGTTCGCGTCACGGTCCCGTCGCCGTTGTTTTCGAAGGAATGCGCGATAGCGGCGGCCTCCCAGTCGACGAGATTTTCACTGGCCAGCACCTCATATTCGACTTGGAGATCGGGATCGTGGGTAAAGGTGATCGTCAGGTAGTCGTTCCCGACGGCGTCGACCTCGAGGGTCCGGACCACCGCGGGCGGCAGCAGATCACGTTGCGGAATCCAGGGATCGCCCCCCAGAAAAAATTTGATCGCATTCGGCCCCCCGTCGCCCGCAGGGTCCGCCAGGCGGCCGCCGATTTCCTCGTCGTCCGCTTGTTCCGGGGTGAAGTGTTGTTCCTGCCAGGCCTCGTAGCTGCCGGGCCCGGCACTGCCGGCGGGGTCCATCACCGCGATTCGCCCGAAGGAGACCGAGGACAAATGGTCCGTGTCGTCGCCCCCTTCGGTCTGGAAATACTGTACGTTGAGGTGGCCTTCGCCCCAGGTGCCTGTCAGTCCGTGCTCACCGCTCCATTCATCCGTGGAGCCGCCGGAGTAGGTCGTCCGCAGGTTAAACCCGGTCTCGTCCAGGGCGAGCCGGAAATCGGATAGGGATTCGCCGTCCGGCGGGGCGAGACTGCCAAGCTGGATGTGGTTGCCATCGTCGATGACCCAGACCCCCAGGGCTCCATTGGCGCCCGGGTTGATTCTCAGGTACGCTCCGTACCCGTCGTGAGTCCACAGGGAATTTCCGCTCCCGGTTGCCCGTGCGGTGAAGCCCACCGGAAAAATCCGCTGATCGTAAAAACTGCCGGCGGGGTGATCGAACTCGATATCATGGACCTCAAGCACGATCGGATTTTCCAGAAAATCAAATGCGGCATGGCCCTGGCTGCTGAAATACTGCATCAGCCGGTTGTTTCGGTTATTGGCTTCGATCGTGATTCTGAGGTGTCCGTCTTCGACGAAGATTCCGGCATTACCGGTGAGTGTGCTCGCGAGACGATAGCTCCAGAAATCGGGGACATTATCACTGTCGGTCAGACTGTTATTCTCGAAGTTGTCCTCAAAAACAACCAAAGGATCCGGATCATCATGCGCGGCGGAAGGATTCACGGGTTTCCCGTTCATCGTCAGGGTAAAGGTCTCGTCGAGGATTTCGGCCGGCGCGTCCCAGATTGCGCCGTGTGGATTATCGACAATAATGTTGCCGGTCACGTCGTACCAGGCATCGAAGTCGTCGTAGCCGTGCCAGCCATTCACGAGGAGCCCCGGCGGATCGCTTCGATCGTCTTCCAGGATCAGGTCGTTGAACACGATTCCGCCCTGGCGGTCCGGACTGCCCCTGGCGTGCAACGCGATCGGCGCGCCCGGCAGGCCTCCGGAATAGGGAGCGCTCGTCGCGACATTGCGGAGCGTGTTGCCGTTGAAGATGAGGTTGACGCTTCCAGCTCCCACCCGTCTAAGCAGAATGCCGCTGCGCAGGGTGTCTTCGACCAGGTTGTCCCGGTACTCGACGGTCCCCCGGGGACCGTCGGCGGCCATCCGGTTGAAATGGATCCCGTGGTTGCCGCCGGTGATCGTGTTCCCCTCCCAAAGGACGGACACCGGATGGGAGCTCTCGTCGAGGTTTTGCAGGTACATGTGCATCCCGTAAACATTGTTCTCGAAGGTGCTGTTGCGAATGACGATGTTGTCCAGGTACTCGTCCGCGTTGTTCGGTTCGAGATCGATTCCCGCTTCCGGTCCGTGGCCGCTGGTGTTCGAAAAAACGCCGTTTTCCACCAGCAGATTCCTTGCCGAAATGACGCTCATGCCCTGGCGGTGGTGGCGGTCGGCGATCACGTCCCGGATGACGAAGTCCTCGCAGGCCTTTCGCCCGCCACTGACCGACGGTCCGAGGTAAATGCCGTCCCCGCCGCTTTCGATCAGCGTCAGGCCGAGAATTTTCACATTCCTGCACCCGCGGAAAATCAGCGACATCCGGTGCTGGCCCTCATCGTAGGGCGGATTCTGGTAATCCTCCTTTCGCATTTCGATCGTCGCCCCGTATCCCCTCAGCACGATATTCTCCTGGTCGCGGGTTTCGAGCAACGAATCCCCCCGCGACTGGAATTCCCCTTCCTTGGCAAGAAGGTGAGAGCCCTCCTCGAACAGGACTTCGAGATCGTCACGATTAATGAACAGCGGGCGAACGATCCACGGCTCTCCCATGTCCGAGATGATGACTTTGCTTGCCGGCGAATCGAGCGCGTCCTGGATGGCCTCGGTCGAGTCCTCCGGGTCGAACCCCCACCAGGCCGCCTTCGCCGTGTCGCGTTCGCCCGCCATCACTTCGGCGACCGCATCCGGGTTTTCTTCGGGAGGCGGCGGATCGGACCCGGCATTCAGGGCCGCGGCTGAGAGGGAAAGGCAGAAAAGCGGGAGGGTGTTTCTTGCGGATGGGATCATAAAACGGCTCGATTTGTGGGAATCGCGGGAAGACTCAACAAGGTGTCGCGTCGGTTCTGGCGTCCGGACTTCCGGTGGGAACGGCATGGTGCCGCTATAGGTGGCTTTCCAGCGTGTCGAACCATGTTCACCTGTCGGAAATTTCCGGTTGAAGAGCCGACTATTACGTAATTATTGTCGATTGACTGCCCGGCGGCAAGAAGAATTGCTCCGGATCCGGAAGAAGGCCCGGCGCCACGAGCATTCGGCTGCCGGGATCGAACGCCGGTTCCCGGGGGGAATTCGTGAACGGCACGGCTAAGCCGAACGTAAAACACGCACCCGGCGCGTTGGCCCGGGCTGCGAAGCCTGCGCTACCTCGATTGAACAAATCAGCCGGGCGCCATCCAGATTACCCGTACCGGAAAGATGGCGCGGAGACGAGCACACGTGGGTTTTGGTGTGTGTGGGGTAAACCTTTGGTTATTAAAGGCTGCCCGGCTAGGACTCGAACCTAGACAAACAGAGTCAGAGTCTGTCGTGCTACCATTACACCACCAGGCAAAGCGTTTTACGGTACGGGGTATCGTTTCTGCTGGCAACCGTAAATTTCAGGGTTTTCAGGGGTTGTCTTTGCCGGGGAGGCGGAGGAACCAACCGAGAGCGGGCATGTCGGGGATACGATGAACCGAAGAAACTGGGTTTGGGTCTGTGTGGGAGCCCTGGTATTTTCGCTGGCGGGTTGTGCCAGCGGGCCATCGGCGAGGATCAAGAACGATCCGGAAACATTTTCGGCCTTTCCGCAGGACGTTCAGGAGAATGTCCGGCTCGGCCGGATCGAGCTCGGCTACACCAAGGAAATGGTGGCCATGGCCCTGGGAGAACCCGATCGCCGGTTGACGCGGCAGCGGGAGGGGGCGGAGGAACGGGTTTGGATTTATACGGAGGCGCGGCCATCGGTCGGATTGTCCTTCGGCACCGGTTTCAGTACCGGATCGCGGGGGCGGACAACCGGAGTGGGGGCCGGCGTCGGCACCCGGCGCGACCGGGCGGAGGAAACGATGCGGGTGGTATTTTCCGAAGGCGAGGTCACCGGGATTGAAAAGTTGGATTGAGGGTTTATAGTGACTTGATGAAAAACGCCTTAATCCCCTCGGCACTGCTTGCGGCCGGCTTGATGTTTTCGGCCTGCGCCAGTCCGGAACGCCGCATCGCCCAAAACCCCGAACTGTTTGAGAGTTTTCCGCCCGAGGTGCAGGAGACCGTCCGGCAGGGCATCATTCAGATCGGTTACGACCGCGACATGGTGCGGATTGCCCTGGGGGAGCCCGATCGCATCAGCACGCGCCGCCGGGAAGGCGAGGAACTGGAGATCTGGACGTACACCGGGGTCTACCACACCACCGAGACCTACCGGGTACGGGATTTCGGGCGGTTCAGCACCATGGATCAGAACATCGTGGTCGACCGCACGCGACGGCATGCGTACGAACGGATGAGGGTCGAATTCAAGAACGGCGAGGTCATCGCGGTCGAGCAGGTCGAGCGTTGAGCGGCAGGCCGGGGGCCGGGG
>PXDC01000142.1 GCA_003565135.1 Verrucomicrobiota bacterium | reverse complement strand
GCCTGCCGGTAAAGGCGTGTCGCCACCGACGGAAGGCCCTGGCGCAAGGCGGCGTACGCGGCTTCCCGCTTCCAGAGAAAAGAAACGGTCCACTCGCCCGCGGCGCCGGCGTCCTCCCGGGCCAGCGGAACGGGTTCTTCGGCCGCCCGCAGGGGGGAGTCCCCGGTCACAGGCCCAAGCAGAAAGACCGCGCCGAGCGCGGCCCAACCCGCCCACCGCCATCCGCGGCACCCCTGTCGAATGGATTCCCTCATTCCGGCCCTCACCGTATCAAAATGCCTTTGATTGACAACACGTAAACCCAGAGACCCCGAAAAACGACCGTAGGTCCACGGGGCGGAGGAAAGGAGAGGGAAATTAGAAAGCCATGGGACAGAAACAAAGCCAAATTCCTCCCCTGTCCCCTGCCTCCTGCCCCCTGTCCCCTGCCTCCTGCCTCCTGCCTCCTGCCCCCTGTCCCCTGCCTCCTGCCCCCTCGCGACCCTTTATCTTCCGGGCCCGGCGGTGATTTTCCGCTCGCTCTCGGAGCGAAAGGCGTTAGGCTGCAACACGATCCTATCCTGAATACCCGTGCCGGACGGTTCGGGCAGGTTCTAAAATTCCCAACCCAGCCATTTGCTCTATGGAACACCTTCCTCTCATCATCGCCGTCGTCGTCGTCGTCGCGCTGATCTTTTTTACGGTCAGCATCTACAACCGGCTGGTCACGATGCGGAACCGATTCAAGAACGCGTTCGCCCAGATCGACGTCCAGTTGAAGCGGCGCTATGACCTCATCCCGAACCTGGTGGAAACGGCCAAGGCCTACCTCAAGCACGAGCGCGAGACCCTGGAAGCGGTCATCCAGGCGCGGAACACGGCGAGTCAGGCGAGCGACAAGGCGGCGGCCCACCCCGAGGACCCGTCGGCCATCAAGGGGTTGATGGGGGCGGAAACGGCCCTGACGGGAGCCCTGGGAAAACTCTTTGCCCTGTCGGAGGCGTACCCGGATCTCAAGGCGAACCAGAATATGGCCCAGCTCTCGGAGGAACTCTCTTCCACGGAGAACAAGATCGCCTTCGCGCGCCAGGCGTTCAACGACGCGGTTATGCGTTACAACACGGAGCGGGAGAAGTTTCCCAACAACATGATCGCGGCTCCGTTCAATTTCCGGGAGGCGCAACTTTTCGAGATCGAGACCGCCGAACAGCGCGAAGCCCCCAAGGTGTCCTTCGACCAGTAACCGGCTGGCGCTCCGGGCGGGCACATGGACTTCTTTGAATCCCAGGACCGGGCAAAGCGGCAAACCGGGCTGCTGCTGTTCCTCTACCTGCTGGCGGTGGCGGCCATTATCGTCGCGGTGTACGCGGTGACGGTGGTGGCGTCCATCATCGCGGGCATGGACCTGCGGCTGGGGGAACCGATGCAGGAAACCGGGTGGCTGCAGTACTGGGACTGGCCGCTTTTCGGCTGGGTCGCGGGGATAACACTGCTCATCATCACGGGCGGGAGCCTGTACCGGATCCTCGAACTCCGGGGCGACGGAGGGCGTGTGGCCCGCCTGCTCGGGGGCACACCCGTCAGCCCGTCCACGGACGATCCGGCGGCCCGCCGCCTGGTCAACGTGGTCGAGGAGATGTCGATCGCTTCCGGAACGCCGGTACCGGAGATCTACATCCTGGAGATGGAACAGGGAATCAACGCCTTTGCCGCGGGGGACGCCCCGGGCAACGCCGCGGTGGCGGTGACCCGCGCCGCCCTGGAGACCCTGAGCCGGGACGAACTGCAGGGGGTGATCGCGCACGAATTCAGTCACATCCTCAACGGCGACATGGCGCTCAACGTGCGCCTGATGGGGATTCTGAACGGCATCCTGTTGATTCACGTGATCGGGTTATCGCTGTTGCGGGGCCTGTTCTGGAGCGGCGGCTCGCACCGGCGCAGCAGTTGGGGCGGTTTCTCCGGCGGCGGGGGAAGTCGCGGCCGGGGCGGCGGCGGCGGGGGCGCGGCGATTATTGCCATCATCGCGGCGTCGGTGGCCCTTACCGTCATCGGCTACCTCGGAGTGGTCTTCGCCCGGCTGATCCAGAGCGCGATATCGCGGCGGCGGGAATACCTCGCGGACGCGGCCGCGGTACAGTTCACCCGCAATCCCTCCGGCATCGCCGGCGCACTCAAAAAGATCGGCGGCCTCGTCCACAAGGGACAGGTCCGCTCCTCGCACACGGTGGAGGCGGGCCACTTTTTTTTCGTCAACGCCCTTTCCCGCACCGCGGCCAACCTCTTCGCCACCCACCCGCCGCTTCGGCGGCGTATCCGGAAAATCGATCCCTCGTTCGACGGCAAATTTCCGGTGGTCAAGGCACCGCGCTTCCAGGCAGACACCGGACCGAAACCGCCTGAGGCGGTGCGGCGCCGTCAACCGGCCGGTGGAACCAGTCCCCTTCCCGGCGGCGATTTCCTGCCCATCCGCCCGGAAATCCTGCTGGCCACGATCGGCACGATGGGCGAAGCCCACCGGGAGCGCGCGGCCGGGATCCTGGATGGGTTTCCCGACGAACTGCGCGACGCCGCCCACGACACGCTGGGGGCAAAGGCCATCGTCTACCTCCTGCTGGCCTCGGGCGAGGAGACGACGCGCGCCCGGCAGATGGAGCTGCTGAAGGAAAAAGCCGATCCCCGGGTCCTGGGAGAACTGGAAAAACTGGCGCCGGCGGTGAGCCAACTCAAACCGGAAGCCCGCCTGCCCCTGCTCGACATCGCCTTTCCCGCGCTCCGGCAACTCTCTCCCGAACAATACGGGCATTTCCGGGAAGTGGTGAAGGCACTGATCGCGGCGGACGACCGGGTATCGTTGTTTGAATACTGCCTGGAAAAGATCCTTTTCCAGCACCTGGAGGAACACATTTCGGGAAAAAAGCGCGGCATCGCCCAGCTCCATTCGTTCAAGGCGTTGACGGACGAAATCGCGGTGGTCCTCTCCATCCTGGCGCATGCGGGAAAAAAGGACACGGCCAAGGCGTTCGGCAGCGGCGTATCGCAACTCTCCATGATCCAGGGCGACATCCGGTTGCTGCCGGTGGAAGCGTGCAGCGCCGACGCCATCGACCGGGCGCTGGAACGGCTGGCTCAGATGACGCCGCCGATGAAAAAACGATTCCTCCAGGCCGCGTCCTTTTGTGTCGCCTCCGACAACCGCCTGGCGGTGGAGGAAGGCGAACTCCTGCGCGCCGTCGCGGACAGCCTGGGCTGCCCCATGCCCCCGATCCTGGGCGGCCGGGGTTGAGAGACGGATTGGTGGCGGCGCGGGTCGATTCTCCTTTAAACCGGGGAACAGTTTTGCGTTTTTGCTGTTTGTTCGGATATTGCCAATTCATCAACGAGATAACAACCATGGATGGAATGACACTTTTTCTGATACTCATCATACCGACGATAATCATCGGCGCGTACGCCCAGCACAAGATCACCTCGACCTACAACAAGTGGGTCAAGGTACCCTCCCGCGGCGGCATCACGGGAAGGGAGGCGGCCGATGCGGTCATGCGCAAGGCGGGGGTCCACGGGGTGGACATCGTCGAAACCCGCGGGCACCTGACGGACCATTACGACCCCATGAACAAGAGGCTGGTCCTGAGCAGTGAGAATTTCCACGGCACGAGTCTGGCCGCACTCGGGGTCGCCGCCCACGAGGCGGGTCACGCCATCCAGCACAAAGTCGGCTACGCCGCGCTCAAAGCGCGCATGGCGCTGGTCCCGGTAACCAACATCGCCTCCCAGATGCTCCCGTTTGTTATCATCGGCGGCTTTTTCTTCCAGATGCTCGGCCTCATCAAACTGGGGGTCCTGGTCTACCTGGTCCTGACGATTTTCCAGCTCATCCCCCTGCCGGTCGAATTCGACGCCAGCCGTCGGGCCAAGAAGGAACTGGTGGGCATCGGTATCATCGAGCAGGATGAATTGGTGGGCGTGGAAAAGACCCTCAATGCCGCCGCATTCACGTACGTCGCCGCCTTCATCAGCAGCCTGGCCCACCTGGTCTGGCTGATCCTGCTGACACGCCGGTAAGTGGACGATGGCCGGAGATGGGGGATGGGGGACCGGTGACTCGTAACTGGTTGGTCGGGGGCGGCAGGAGAGTTTGATTGGGCTCGGGAAAAGCGGTGCAAAGCACCGCACTCCGAAAGCGCTTCGCGCAGAATACCCGTACCGCTCGGGGTCCCCTGTCCTCACGGACAGGCCTACGCGGGAGGGCAATCCCCAGTCACCCGTCACGACGATTGTCGGTTGTCCGTGCACCCGTGCGCCGAACGAATTCCCAGTCACGAGTCACCAACTCCCAATCCCGCCCCTCTAGAACGGAAACCCGATGGAGAGGTGCAGGGTTCCGGAAGGGTCGCGTTCGCGCGGGTTGAGGTTGTGCCCGTATTCGAGGCGAATGGGACCGATGAAGGTTTTGTAGCGGATCCCCGCTCCCACCGAATAGAGCTCTTCATCCGAGGGGTAATCCTCGAAACGGCGGGCGATGGCGAGGGAGTCGGAAAAAAGGACGATCGACCAGTTGGGGGTGAGCAACTGTTCGAATTCGAGATTGAGGAGGGAGTAGGTTTCGGAACCGGCAAGGCGACCGGCTTCGTTGCGGGAAGCCGCCTGACCAAACTGGTAGCCGCGTATGGAACTGTCACCCCCGGGGAAAAAACGCTTGTTAAACGGAAGGTTGTTGGACACGGCCCCCTCGGTGTGAACCACGCCGTGGGTAAAGCCGACATTGACGTAGGCGCCGCGGCCGATCCCCTTGTGCCACGAGGCACCCAGATCGAGGCGCTGGTAGTTGGCCTCGCCCATAAAGTATTCGGAGGCGACCTCGGTGATACCGTAGAGGTTGTATCCGCCGCGCGGATAAATCGGGTTGTCCCGTTCGTCGTGCCGTATGTC
>PXDC01000174.1 GCA_003565135.1 Verrucomicrobiota bacterium | reverse complement strand
CGGCCCCACGCCGCCGATGATGGCGTAGGCGTAGCCGATTCCCGCCATGGCGTGCAGGCAACGGAGGAACAGGGCTTTGCCCACGCCTTTGCCGCGAAGGGCCTCGTCGACCCCGGTCGGTCCGAAGTAGTTTTTACAGGTGCTCTCGTAACAGGCGAATCCCGCGACCTTGCCCTCATGGGTGGCGATGAAACAGCTTACCGGCTGGTTGCTGAAGGCCACGTCGCACTCCCCCTTCCACCCGGTCCGAAAGTGTGACTCCACCCACTCGAGCACCGGCACCTTCTCGTAGGCACGGGCGCGGCGGACGTTGATGCCGTCGGCGGCGAGTTTTTCGATAAGCGGCTCGACCGGGGGAAGGTCGTAGAGTTTGACAAGCATGTCTGGCATGGCGGAAATCCGGGTCCCGGGTCCATTCCCGGAACGCCCGCCACCCAAAACCCCCGCGGGAAACAAATCAAGCGCTATCGCTCAATTTGCGCAAAGCGCCTTCACATCGAGTGCGGCACGCTGCGCCGCTTGGCCCCCACCCCCACCGGGCCCGGTTCCTAATCCCGAAATCCCACCGGCCGGCCGTCGAGGCCGGGATCCGGCTCGATCCCGAGGTGTTTCAGTACGGTGGGAACCGCGTCGACGATGAACGTCTGCTCCGGGCTGATGCGGTGATGCGCGGCGTCGCCGCTGACCAGGAGAAAGCCGGTCAGGATCTCGGGGATGTCGTGACCGCCCCCGTGACGCGTCCCGTACCCCCCGTGATCGGTGGTCATCACGATGAGCCAATCCTCCTCGTCGTAGCCCGGCCGGCTCCGAATCGCCTCCACCATCCGACCCACGTGACGGTCGACGTTTTCGATCGCCTGCATGTACTCGGGGACCTTCGGACTGAACCCGTAGCGGTGCCCCCCGGCGTCCGGCTGGTGGAGGTAGACCCACAGGGCGGTCGGGTCGGTGGACTCCAGGACGTCGACCGCCTTGTCGGCGACCGTCCCGTCACTTTGCTCCTCGCGCACCATGCGGTCCGCCTGCTCCTCGTCCGTTGGATTGACGTAGAGCCGGACCCGGTTGTCCGTGTGCAGTTCCAGGTTCAGGTGTCCCCCCGGCGCATCCCCGTAGTTGCCCATGAGAATATTGCGGCCGGTGTCGGTGGTCCGGAAGAAGGCGGAAACCGTAAAGTCGCCCCGGGTCAGGCCCCGCAGGGATCCGTCGAGCGGCGTCTCTTTTTGCGCCGGGGTCCCCTCCTGGAAAAGGACCGGGGCCGCGGCGGCACCACCGCCGGCCACGGTGCGTATTTCCGATTCACTCAGCGCCCGGTTCCAAATGCCGACGCCCCGGATGTCCCCTTTCAATCCAAGCCGGTCCCCGCGGGCATCCCGGCCGATGTGATAAACCTCCCCTTTCAAATCGAAATCCCCGGCCGTATCGTAAGTCTCGGCGACGGGCTCGCCGTTTAGAAACAGGTGTACTTTTCCGCCCCGGCGCAGGCCCAGCAGGTGGTGCCATTCCCCGTCCCGTGTGTCCTCCCGAACCTCGTCGGCGGGGATGTTCAGGTTCGTGGTGCGAACCCCGGCCAGCGGCACGTAATCCCGGATGTCGGCGGCGGAAACGATGTACCGGTCGATCGGGCGCCAGACCGAGACCAGGGAAACGGTTTTTGCCTCCGGTTTCGCCGCCTTGATATACTCGAAAAAGTGCGGGTATTCCCCGTAATTTCGTCCTTCGAAGCTGTTGTCGTGCACGCCGTGTTTGTCGGCCCAGGTTCCCGTCAACACGCTCGACCAACTGGCCCCGCTGACCGTGTTGTTCTCGCGGTAGCGGTCGCCCAGGATCTGGCAGGTGGGATCGAAGGTGCCGCTTGCGATGAGCTGATTGATGTTCGGTGTGTCGGCGACGATCAGGGCATCCGGCCGCACGCCGTCGATCCCGATGAGCAGCACCTTCGGGGTTTTGGCCTCGGCTCCGGATACCGGTGGCGTCGACAGCGGGAGGGCAACGTAAACAAAGATCGAGAGAACGGTAAGGAGATATAATTTCATGGCACGAAGGTTGCGATTTCAATTGAAACGGGGGCGGGCGGCAGGAACCCGCGGGAACGGTTTACGATTCGGAACGGGAACGTTTCACCAGGTCTTTCAGCTTTTCCTCGTCCACCGTCACGCCCAGGCCCGGCCCCTTGGGGACGCGCACCCGCCCTTTCTCGGGACGAAACGGTTCGGTGATGATGCTTTCGCCGAGAAATTGGGGACCATTGAGCGCGGCCGGGTATTTCAGTCCGAAGGCGCTGTAGAGGATGAGGGACGCCGCCAGGGAAACATCGGGGTCGGTCAGGCCGCTGCCCAGGAAGAGGAGCCCGGCGCTTTCCAGCATCTCGATCTGTTGGCGCGCCGACACAAGTCCCCCGGTACGCGAGGGTTTCATGGCGACGCCGTCGCAGCACCCCAGTTTGATGAACTCGAACACCTGCCCCGGCGACACCATGCCCTCGTCCACCAGAATGGGCAGGGCCTGCTGGCGGACCAGGCGCTGGTAGCCGGAAATCTGGCTGATGGGGATGGGCTGCTCCAGCACCGGCACCCCTTCGTCGGCGAGCCGCGGGGCCGCCCACAGCGCGTCGGCCAGGGTGTAGTGGCCGTTGGCATCGGCCCAGAGGAAGCCGTCGGGAACCCGCTTTTTCACGTGCCGCACCATGGCGAGATCGAAATCGCGGTCGGGCGCCACCTTGACGTTGAAATGCTCGAACCCCTGCTCCAGCCCTTCGTCGATCAGGGGGTCGAGGTCCTCCAGGTTCGGCGTCTGCAGGGTCCAGCTCAGCACCAGGTCGTCCCCGGTCGTTCGTCCCCAAAGCTCCGCGAGGTTCCGGCCGGTCACCTTCCCCATCAGGTCGTGCAGGGCGATGTCGATACCGGCCTTGGTAATGGGCATTCCGGTCGTAAACGAGGGAGCGATCTCACGGTCCATGACCTCGTGAACGCCTTTCAGATCGAAGGGATCGCGCCCGGTCAGGATGGGGCTGAGGTACTTTTCAATCGCGATAGTGGCCGCTTCCAGCGTCTCGTAACTCCAGCGCGGGACCGGCACGCTCTCCCCCCAGCCGACCGATCCGTCGTCGGCCGTGATTTTCACCAGCACCGCCGGTCGCCCGCCGCCCGCCGGGCCTTCCAGGAAGCGAAACGGCATGACGGTCGGGTAGCGCACCGGGAAGGCTTCGATTCGTTCGATTTTCATGGGATTCGGGGAACGGTTTCCGGCAGCGCCGTAGGCGAAGGACGGGAGCATGGCGCCGCCCGCGGCGACCGTGGCAGCGCCGGTCACAAACTTCCGTCGGGTGATTTTATCCATCACGGAACGTTATGCCGCACGAGCGGTTGTGATGCAACCCAAAGCGGCCGCCCCCCGGGAACACCGGGCCGGCCGAATTTTCCATCATTTCCCTTTGGTATTGCACCGGCGGCCGTTCCGGACAGGCTGGAAGTAGAGTGCCCGGCCCCATTCCGGTCTCATGAATGACGTCTGAACACCCGAACATTTATTATGAGCACAAACCACCCCCGCAACACCGGCCTGACGCGCCGGGATTTTGTCAAACGCACCGCCACCGGTCTTGCCGGAATCGGAGCCGGTCTCCTCGCCTCGGGCAACTACGCCTACGCGGGCGGCTCCGAACGGATCCGGGTCGGGGTCGTCGGCTGCGGCGGCCGCGGCACCGGCGCCGCCCACAACGCCCTCACTGCCGACCCGGCGGTGGAGATTCACGCCATGGGCGACCTCTTCCGCGATCGCCTCGAATCGTCGCGGCAAACCCTGATCGAGCGTGCCGGCGACCGCGCCAAGGTACCCGACGAACGGTGCTTCGACGGGTTCGACTGCTACCGGAAGGTGATGGACAGCGGCATCGACGTGGTTCTCCTCACCACCCCGCCGGGCCTGCGTCCCATGCAGCTTCACGCCGCCGTCGAAAGGGGTCTGCACGTTTTCATGGAAAAACCGGTAGCCGTCGATTCGGCCGGCATTCGGGCTGTGATCGAGGCCGGTAAAGCCGGCAAGCGCAAAAATCTGACCATGGTGGCCGGCACCCAGTACCGGCGCCAGCCGAGTTTCGTGGAGGCCATCGAGCACATTCACAACGGGGAGATCGGCGACCTCGTCGGGGCCCAGGGGTATTACATGACCGGCCCCATCTGGGTCCGCGAGCGGCAGCCGGACATGACCGACATGGAGTGGCAGTCGCTCAACTGGTACTATTTCACGTGGTTGTCCGGGGACCACATCGTCGAGCAGTTTATCCACAATCTGGATACCCTCGACTGGGTCTTCCGATCGCACCCGGAAAGCGCCATTGCCACCGGGGGACGGCAGGTGCGGACCGGACCCGAATACGGTCACATCTACGACCACTTCAATGTCGAGTACCGCTACCCCGGCGGCGCACGCGTCCAGGCCACCTGCCGCCAGATGCGGGGCACCGCGAACCGCAACGCCAACCGCATCGTCGGCACAAAGGGCGTCGCCATGGTCAATCCGCGAAACGCCCACATCATCTCCCACGACGGCGAAACCCTTTTCCGCCGCCCGGACGCCGGCAACAATCCCTACGTGCAAACCCACGTCGACCTCGTTGCCGCCGTTCGCAACGGCGAACCGATCAACGAGACCGAGGAGGTCGCCGAAAGCACCCTCACCGCCATCCTCGGCCGCGAAGCCGCCTACACGGGTCAGGAGTTGACCCGGGAACAGGTGCGCGACGCGGACATGGACCTGCTTCCCCCGAAACTGGAACCGGGTCCCCTGCCCGAGTTCGAAGTCCCCCGGCCCGGGGTCACCCCCCTGGAACGGAATTTTCCGGTTTAGTCCCTTATTCGTGAAATCTTGCGCGAAACACATAAAATATTCCGGAAGGTGTCTTCCACGTAGATAACATGAGGGCGACAAGTGGGGAAAAATCCGCCAACATGTCGCCCAATATGAAAAACCAAAT
>PXDC01000026.1 GCA_003565135.1 Verrucomicrobiota bacterium | reverse complement strand
TGAATCATGGTGAAACCGGTACGAAGCGCCATAAAGGTCGACCCGATCACCAACCCGAGAACCATGACGGCAATCATGATCTCGATCACGGTCAGCCCGGACTTCGTTCGCGAACACGACCCGGGGAATTCAGTTGTAATGGCGACTCTCATGGCTGTGGGCGGGATTGGCAACCCCGGGAAAACACAGTCTATCAAAACCAGGATAAATTTCGCAACCCACTGAAGGTAAATTATCTGTTAAACGACACGTGCCTTTTCCGGAAGCCCGCCAAACATTACCCCCGTCCCGGCCGCCCAACGGATAAAACGGCAACCGCGCCGGCCGCAGCGGTGTCATCACAGGTTGACCCGGTGGTCGCCCAGAAGCTCGCGCCAGCTGGCGACACCGAACTCGCCATCCTTACTGAAGTTCTTCAGGTCTTCGTCGTAATAAAATTCACTGCCGCCGGTCATCCGGATGTGATCGCCCACCACCGCCCCGCGGAACTCGCCGCTGTTTCCGCCGCCGAGCATGCTGATGACGGCATTGGGCGCATAAATCACCCCGTGCCAGGCGGCGTTGCCCCCGATGGAAAAATCCTGACTTCCCTCCGATGTGCCATAGACCTGCATATTTTTCGGAATCGGGTTCGGGTCCCCGGAGAGATTGGCCATCCCGTTCCCGCGGATTTGCATGTCGCCTTCCACATACAGGGTGAGGCTCGCCCCCTCCTCGATAGTGAGTCGAGCCTCGCCGGTGATATCGACGTCCCCGTCGACTCTGAGGGTCACGTCACCCCGGATAATCAATTCGTCGTCGCTGTTGAGATCGATGGCATCGGTGTGGTAAATGGTGTTTCCACCGTCGCTTCCCAGTGCCCCGGCCCCGCCGTCGTACCAGTGCCCATTTTCCTCCGGGGCTTCGATGACCGGAAACGAGGATTCAAAATCGGTCGACACCCGGTCGGGATCGACGTCCATATTCTCCGGGGTGTCCGCCCCGTAGATTCTCCCGTTGCGAATGCGGGGCCATTCGCCGCCGGTGGCGACGGAACCGTAAATGGTCGCATTACCCACATCAACCGAATCCTCCTCGATCGAAACGCTGGCTACGGAGCCGCCGTCGCGGGTCGTCATATCCGGGTCCGAGGACTGGTAACTGGCCACGTAGACCTCACCTCCGGAAAACCGGACGTTGTTGCGGGAGGGGATTCCGTTGGCAAACAGGGAACGCCGCCGCAACTGCACCTGGATCTGCTTGACGGTGGTCATATCGCCGCCGGAGCGAATGGTCCCCTGGGCAAACACAACCGGGTTGGAGAATTTCGCATTGCGGACGTCGACCCGGATAACACCCACCGCCCCGCTTCCCAGCTCGACCTCCGGGAAGGTCCGCCGGTAGCGGTTGGCATTGTCGCTGGGACTCCATCCTTCAGCGCTCCAGGCCGTGTTGTTGATCGCGTACAGCGCTTCCTCCGCGCCGGCCTCCGCCAGGTTGAGGCTGGCGTTGGCGTAAAACTGATGATTGGACAACCGCATCTCGGTTGAGGCCAACTGGATGTAGCTGCCGATACTGATGGCGGCGATGGTGGCAAAGATCACCGCCAGGATGAGGACGGAACCGCGGGATTCCCTCAGGTCGGTATAGGTGGCATTCATGGTTTTATTCTCCGTCGGGAGAGGTACGGCGCCTCGTTATTCGGTTACCTTTTTATTTCGCATGACGTAACGGGCCGAGACCACCTTCTCCGAGGTGTCGCGCCCGAGAACCCGTTTTACCATGGAAAGCTGAAGCTGGAGCTGCTTCGTTTCCAGGTGGTTGCTGGCAAGGTTGCTTTCGTCGTCGCCATCCGGGTCGCGCAGGATTTTGTAGCGCCGGAACCGGAACGCCGTATCCAGCTCGGCCCCGGCCGCCCGTCGCACATCCCGCATCAGGGTCTGCACGTCGTCACCCACCACCCGCTCAAAAGTCCGTTCGGATTCGTTGTAACGGTAGGTCACCAGAACGGGAGGGGCGTCAATCGGGGAAAGGTACAGCGTCAGCGACTGGTCCGAGAAGGCGACGATTTCCTCCGCCTCGCGCACATCCCGGGCAAAAACTTCCAGCCCCCGCCGTCCCTCCGACGTCATATCGGCGTAGTTGGCGATGGCGAAACTGCTCCGGGTCACAAATCCGAAGGCGGCGAAGACGGCCCCGGTAAGAATCACCGTAAGGGTCACGACCACCATGAGCTCGGTCAGGGTAAATCCCGCCCGGCCGGCACCGGCGGTTTTACAGCGCGCGGTAATAATAGTCATTGAGTCCATTCTTCGTAAACGTCGTCCGGTAAACCCGCCGGTGACCGGCGCCGCCCACACCGGTCCACCGAATCTCCAATTCGACTTCGATCACCCCGTTGCGCTCCTCGAACTCGGTAACCCGGCGGACGGCGCTGTAGCGTGCGGCCACGGTGGTGTCGAAATCATCACCCACGCTGAACGATTCGACCTCCTCCAGGGTGACGAGATCATCCCAGCGCATCAGCCGCAGGTTTTCCATTTCGCTCTGGAGGATCTGCGACGCCATGGTGTTGTCGCGCGCAACCTGGATCATGGTGAAACCGGCACGCATCGCCATAATGGTGGAAGCGACCACCGCCGCCAGGACGAGCACGGCGATAACGACCTCGATCAAAGTCATTCCGGCCGTCCCCCGCCACCGCGGCCCCGGCTGATTTTTCCATCTTTCTGCGTTCATCGTTCGATCCCGGGGGCTCGAAGCGGGACGGAAACAGTCTACCAAACACAAAGCTGTTTTCGCAACTTGCTGATCGTAAATTAAATGTAAAACAGCATCACAAACCCCCTTCGCCCGGGGCACCCCGGGGTCCACGGCAACCGTGGTGACGTCGCACTCACGTCGGCGCGATACCGGCGCCGAAACCGGGTCAGGAAACTCCGTCGCGGGCCAGGTGCCGGGCCAATGTCTCCCAGGCGCGACCGCGGTGACTGATGCGATCCTTCCCGTCCGCCCCGAGTTGGGCGAACGTCTGCCGATATCCTTCCGGGATAAACAGCGGATCGTACCCAAACCCGTCATCCCCCGCGGGGGCCGGCGCGATGTGTCCTTCGCACACACCCTCGAACTGTTCCTCGGTTCCCTCCGGGGAAATCAGGACCAGGCAACAGCGAAAACGGGCCGACCGTGAGGCCGGGGCCATATTCTCCAACTCCCGCAGGAGCTTACGGTTATTCTCGGCATCGGAGGCGCCCTCGCCGGCGTACCGTGCGGAGCGGAGACCGGGGGCTCCGCCCAAGGCGTCGACCTCCAGTCCGCTGTCATCGGCCAGGACCCAGGCTCCGCCCCCAATCCGCTCCCAAAGAGCCCGGGCCTTGAGCCGGGCATTCCCGGAAAAACTGTCCGCGGTCTCCTCGACATCCGGCATGCCCCCCGCTTCATCCGCCGTTTGCAGCACAATCCGGGTGAGCCCATGGTCGGCCAGCAGGCGGCTCAACTCGTCCGCCTTATGCCTATTTGAAGTGGCCAAATAGAAGTTCATCGACCTGGAGTTTTTCGGGATAGCGGACGAATCCCCGGCAGAGCCGATCCTCTCCGACCACCGTGTGGCGTGTTTTTTCCAGGCGCACGCCCTGTTCGATCTTTTCCGTACGCAGGCCCCTGAGAGCGGGCTTCGCCTTGTCGTCGCCAAAAAAGAGGGGGGCCTGATAGACAAACAAATAATCGAGGGCGGCATGCTGCAGCATGCCGCTGAGGAGCTGCGATCCCCCCTCGATATAGACCCCGTAAATCTTTTCCTGGCGGCAACGTTCGCGGAAGGACTCGTACGAGACCTGCGAGTTGTCCGCGGAAAGGACCCATACACGAATTCCCTCCCTTTCGAGGCGGCGAACGTAACCGGTACCGGCGAGCTCGGTGGTCACCACCACCGTCCGATCGCGGAACTCATCGGTGTACAGGCTGGGGAAATCGCGCTGGTTGGCGGTACGCAGGAGCCCGTCGAAAACCATCCTGAACGGGCACCACTCGTCCTCTCCGGGCACGCGGCTGGTCAGTCGCGGCTGGTCGGACAAAACGGTCCCGGCGCCGACGGCGATGGCGGGGAAAAGGCGGCGCCACCGCATAACGTCCTCCCGGGCGGGTTCGCCGGTAATCCACTGGGATTGACCGCTGCGACAGGCGATTTTCCCGTCGAGCGTCATGGCCATCTTTCCCGCCACCAGCGGCCGGCCCCGTGCCATCCAATGATTAAAAATCAGGTTCAGGTCCGTGCATGCCTCCTCCAGCACGCCGGACTCCACTTCGATTCCCTGCTCCCGCAGCAGTTCGATGCCCTTGCCGCCGTGCTCGGGATTTGGATCCCGCGCACCGACCACGACCCGGCGCACCCCGGCCTTGCGGATAGCCTCGGTACAGGGTCCGGTCCGCCCGGCCGTGGAACAGGGCTCAAGCGTGACAAAGAGGACGGCCGACTCCGGAACCGGCGACGAAACCCCGCTGAGCGCGTCGACCTCGGCATGGGCGTCGCCTGCGGCCCGGTGGTAGCCCTCGCCCAGCACACGGTCGCCGTCCACGAGGACGGCCCCGACCATCGGATTCGGATGCGTCCGGCCCCAGGCCTTGCGGGCCAGTTCCAATGCGCGGCGCATCCAGGATTCCTTTTCCGCTAGTTCCATCATCGTCATGTCTTTGGTAACGGGAGAATGAACCATTCCCGGTTCGTTGGAGAGTCTGAATCGTTCGCCGGCAACTGTCGAGGGGAAGCCCCGGGAATCAAACAAAGATTCCCCGGCGGATCGCCCGGCTTATCCGGCGGTTCCGGACCCGACAAAAGGATTGTTCCGCATTTCCTCCATCACCGTCGTGGCCGGACCGTGCCCGGGATAGACGGCGGTCTCGCCCGGCAGGGTAAAGATTCTTTCGCGTATGGAACGCTCCAGGGTAGGCCAATCGCCTCCCGGCAGATCGAAACGCCCGACACCTCCGCGAAAGAGGGCGTCCCCGACAAAGGCGGCGGCGAGACCGGGAAAATAAAAAAGGATATTTCCGGGGGCGTGTCCCGGAACGTGCCTCACCTCCACGGCCGCACCCGCCACCTCCAGCTTCTCCCCGTCCCCCACCCAGCGGTCCACGCGCCCCGGAATCACCTCCAGCCCGGGCGGCATAAACGCCGCCATGATCGCCGGGTTTTCGATCCACTCGCGGTCGCCCGCGTGGGCGTAAACGTCGACGCCATCACCCCGGAATTTCCCGAGATCACCGATGTGGTCCCAATGCCCGTGGGTCACGAGGATGGCGGCCAGACGCGCCCCGCGCTGAGCGAGCCGCTCCCGCACCGCCCCCTCCACCGCCGGCGGCGCGTCCACCAGGAGCGATTCCCCCGATTCGGCCGTCAGCAGGTAAGCGTTGGTTTCGATAGGCCCGGCAGGCAGTACGTCGATTTGCATAAACGTGCCACCATGAGAGGAAACCCCGTTCGTTTCAAATCGAATCTCGGTTATCTTTTGAGCTGAACGATACGGGTCAGGCGCTGATTTTCGTCGATGGAAATGGTTCCGTTCTGCACCTTGGACCACCCCTTCTCCCGCAGGGATCGCCACCCCCCCCTCCTGGCCAGGGTGCGCAACTCCCCGGTTTTCACACCCGGGTTCAGGGCATCCATGATTTCCTCGTTGAGAATGAAAATTTCGTACAACGCGACGCGACCCCGATACCCCTTTTCATTGCACTCCACGCAGCCGGTCCCTTTCCAGGCGCGGGCCTCATCGGGTTTCATGTCGAGGCACACCGCCATTTCCTCGCGGATCGAATCCGGGATACCCCGATCCTCCACCATGCAGTGCCGGCAAACCCGGCGGGCCAGGCGCTGCGCAATGCTGCAAACGAGCGATGAACCGATCAGAAACGGCTCGACCCGCATTTCCAGAAGACGGGTCACGGCACTGACGCTGTCATTGGTGTGGAGGGTGGAAAACACCAGGTGTCCGGTCTGGGCGGAGCGGATGGCGATCTCGGCCGTCTCCTGATCGCGAATTTCACCGATCAGGATAACATCCGGGTCGTGCCGCAGCACCGACCTGAGGCAGTTCGAAAAATCCAGTCCCACTTCGGGCCGAATCTGGATCTGGGATACACCCTCCAGTTTGTACTCCACCGGATTCTCGATGGTGATTATCTTTCGCCCCTCGTCGTTGGCGTGCGCCAGGAGGGCGTAAAGAGTCGTGGTTTTGCCGCTTCCGGTGGGGCCGGTCAGAAGCACCATTCCCTGCGGCAGGCGGGTGAGCTCCTCCACGATTTCCTGCTGTTCGGGCTCCATGCCGAGCTGCTCGAGATCCATGAACATGTTCTCCCGCCCCAATATGCGAAGGCAAACCCCTTCCCCGTAAGTCGTCGGAATAATGGAAACCCGCAGGTCGTACTCCTCGGTGCCGGTCTTCATCGATATGCGCCCGTCGTGGGGTACCCGCTTTTCCGCGATATTGAGGCCGGCCATAACCTTCAGCCGGGAAATAATCGAGGGGTACAACTGGCGCAACCCGGGCGGTACGGGAATATCCTGCAGGACGCCGTCGATCCGGTAACGCAGACGGATGCTGGCGGTATAGGGTTCGATGTGAATATCGGTCGCCTCCAAACGCAGCGCTTCGACCAGGATCTGGTTGACGAAACGGGAGATCGAGGTGTCCAGCTCGCTCGGTTCCTCCGGCGTCTCGACATCGAACGTAATATCCTGGTTGAGGTCGCTGAAATCCTCCTCCTGGCGCAGGTGCTGGATTGTTTCGGCCCCGAGGCCGTAATTCCGCTTGATAAATGCGTGGATGCCGCTGGGCGAGGCCAGTGCCGCGCGGATTCGGAAACCGATCAGCAGGCGCAGGTTTCCCATTTCGCTCAAGGCCGGCGGCTCGCTGAACGCCAGGGTGAGGACGCCGCCGTCGAGGCGTACGGGAATGAATTTGTAGTGAAGGACCAATTTGATCGGCACCAGGTCCCGGATCGATTTGTCCACCGTCAGTTTTTCCGGTTCGACGTACTCGAGACCGTGCAATTCGGCCGCAGCGCGGTAGGTTTCCTCCTCCGAGGCCAGGTTGAGATCGGTTATCGCCCGGGCGAGCGAAATCTTCTGACGCGCCGCGCGGCGCCGCGCCATGTCCAGCTGGTCCCGCTTGAGGGTTCCCTTGTTCAACAGAATCGTGCCTATATCGGTGCCCAATGCCATAACCTGATCAGTCTTCCGGTTCCACCGGTATTTCCAGCACGCGCCGCTGGTTGAAGCCCACTTCAAACGAATCCCCGGTACTGTCGACGAGGACCAGGCGTTCGGAATCGAATTCCTCGATCCGCCAGTCATCGACCACCTCCATGCCCTCGCCTCCGACGAGAATGGAACCGTCCTTCACCAGGTAAGCCTGCAGCCCCCCCTGGCTTCCCCGCAGAAAACCACTGTAACGGATCTCGATCCGGCGGGGAGGAGGCGGCGGCGCGGGCTCCTCTTCCTCCTCCTCCTCCTCTTCCTCCGCTTCTTCCGGTTCCTCTTCCTCCGGCTCCTCCTCCGGTTCGGCAAACTCGACAAAGAACGGATTACGCGCCGCCCTCAGGCGCCCGGCCTCGACCGGAAGCGAATCGAAATAATCGATCAGCGAACGCTCCTGCCGCGACAATCGCTCGTCCACCCGGCTGTGCCGTTCGGCCCCGGGTTCGTAGACAACCGGACGGGTCACCACACTCCCCCACAGGACCAGGGCGGTCAGCAGCCCTACGGCCCCCAGAAACAGGGCGGGGAGAATGAGACTTTTCAACTGATCCTTCAACGATTCAATCCCGTTTAAAAAATGATTTGATCTCCAACTCGGCCACGACCTCATCGGGCCGCTCGATCGCCTTTTTCCGTAAGACAAATCGGTCGATGAAGAGGGCGCGCTTGCCGGAATAAATGTCCGGGAGGCCGGCCTCCTCGACCTGCTCCGCATCCATGACCAGATAGAGGAGAAACGGATTGAGCGCGCTCATTTCCCCGCTGACCCGCAGGTGAAGCGTCACCTCCTCAAAAATCTCCCGATCATCGCTCACGATCCGCTGCACCCGCGGAAACCTGAGGCTTTTTATGTTATCGAGACCGGACTCGACGGCGCCCAGTAGGACCTGGTTCGCCAGGGCCAACTGCGCCCACAGGAGGTAATCCCGTTCCTGTCCCACGTACTCCGGCAACGCCTCGATCACTTCGTCGTCGATGACCACTCCCCGCGCCGAAGCTTCCCGGCGAATCCGCGAAATGATCATGTTTTTTTCCTGATCGAACTCAAAATACTGAAACGGTGCGGTGACGCGATCCATAATGAGGGGATCGGTGTCGAGCGTGCGGTTGTCCTCCCGGTCAATGCTGCGCAGGAGCCGAAGCTCCGCGTCGACCCGCCGGAAGTTCTCCATGACCGTCTCCTCACTGACGCCGTATTGTTTCTCCTCCAGGCGCTGCACGATGGCTTCCAGTTCAACGACCCGCTCGCGGCGCTCGCGAACCAGCGGCAGGTAAACCGCAAGGTAGACCAGAAACACCAGGAGCCCCAGCGCCAGGATAACCTTCTCGTAAGTTTGTCGATTTGAAAGGAATCTCATCACGGGCTTCGCTCAGGGACGGGTCAAAAAGCGGGGAGTCCGCGTCCATTCGAGGGAGGGGGCTTCCGCCAGGCTGTGACGAAAAGGTTCGAGCTCAAGCGTCAGCGAATACGTGTCCTCCTGAATTGTGGCTTCATCCTCCACCAGGTAGCGGCGCTGTCCGGCGGGGAGTTTGTCGACGCTCCAGAGGAAAGGGGCGCCGCGCAATCCCGAAACCACGTCGGCCAGCGCCACCTGCGCATCGCTCTCGTTCTCATCGGGTACGGGTATGCAAAGCTCAATGACAAAACCGGTCTGGTCTCCCAGGATGTCGTCCAATGCCACCGACGCCCCCCGCTGCCCCTCCCGGGGCCCGGCCTCGACGGGGTGACCCTCGAAGTAACTGCGCTGATCGGAAAGGAGGACAAACCAATACCGGTCCGGATCGCTGATCTCCCCCGCGAAGGCCAGCGTTTCCAGCAGATCCCGCGTTCGTTTTTTATAGAAGAATATCGGCAGGGCCTCGCGGTAGGCACGCAGGCGCTCCTCCCGCAGACCGTCGATGCTTTCGGCCAGAGACCACACGTGTTCCCGGTACTCGATTTCTTCGCGCTTCAGGGCGATATCCTCTGTCAGGGCGAAAATCTCGCGTCCCATGAGAACGGCCAGGAGAAGGAGCACGACACAACCCACCCCGTACGACAGGCGCACCTGACGCTCGAACGCCCGGGCCCGGCGCAAGGAATGCGGCAGCAGGTTGACCGAATAGGCGGCCTTGCGAAAAGCGCCCAGGACGGCTCCGAAACCGATCATGTAATCGGAGGAATCGATCGCCCCGACGTTGGAGGAAAGCAGGGGCCACTCGCGCATTTCACCCCGCCACTCCCGCGCGAGGTACTCCTGGATCCCCGGTTGCCGCGATCCGCCTCCCGACAACCAGCAGGGCAGGTGGCGGTACCGGTCGAGCTCGACTCCCTGTTCCCGGCTCCATTCCAGCACCACGTCGTCGATCTCCCGGCGCCAGCGCGCGAGCACCTGAAGCAAACCGGAATACCGCTTTTCGGCGGAAAAGAGATCGGTTTCCTGCTTGAGGGCGCTGGCCCGGTCGTAGCTGCAGCCCTCGTCCTCCGCGATCGCTTCGGTGAAGTGTTCGCTTCCCAGCGCAATGTTGGTGGCGAAAATCCCCTGGCCATCCTCCACCAAAGCGACCGTGGTGCTGGTCTCGCCGATATCGACGAGAAGGCCGTGTTTGTCGTCCGGACAAAGCCGCTCGAACGCATTGATCAACGAATTGGCCGGCGTCATCACCCCCGCGATCTTGCGCCCGCTGCCCTCCAGCAATTCGAGCTGCTCCGACACCTCGTTCTCCCGGGCGATCGTCACCCAGAAAGGCGCCTGAAACCGGGAGAACGGGCGCATGGGCACAAAATCGTAGAGGATGGACTTTTCGGTCAGACCGCTCAGGTTCCTGGTCTCCTCACGAATCGCCCGCTTCACGTTGTAGGGCCATTTTTTTCCCAGGTCCATAATCTGGGAAATCGTGGTCGACTGCCGGATGACGAGGATGAGCGAAGCGTCGCCGAGATCGTCCAGCACCTTCCCCATATGGCGCCGGATCTCCTCCGCATTGATCAACCCTTCCTCCTCCAGGTTCAGGGTGAGGGCGTGCAGCACCGTCACGCGCCGGCCGCTCCTTTCCGCCAGCAGCACCTTGGCGGAACTCCCCCCGGCATCCACGACGATGCAGCGTTTCGGTTGAAACAGTCCCGATCGAACGCCCAGGGCCTCAATATTATCTAAACTGATCATCCGCTCCAGGAAACCGCCGGCCGCCTACTCAATCTGACGTTGCCGGATAAACTCACCGCTTTCGGACAGCAGTGTGGCGGTCACAAAGATCAGCAGGTAGCGCGGGCGTTCAAACTCGGTCTGCCTCCGGAAGGCCGCCCCGATGATCGGGAGGCTTCCCAGGATCGGGACCGCCTCGGTGAACGTGGTCTGTTCCATCTCCATGACGCCCCCCATGACCACGGTTTCACCGGAATTGACCACCACCCGGGTGGCCAGTTCCTGGTCCCGCGATTCGGGCAGCCGAATCTCGAAATCCTTAATCACGTTTCCTTCCTCGTCGAAATCACTCACGGTGGCAAAGGTAACCAGCTCGACGTCCTGTTTGACCATCGGGTGCAGCGCGAGCATGATGCTTTCGCCGTCGCCCCCGATACTGGCCAGGACGTCCAGGGAAACCCCCGAGCGCAACTCCGTCGGCTTTCCCTTGGGCGCCAGGGTCGACGTCGACCGGCGCTCCAGGATCTGCTGCGATACCTCGTACTCTTCGTAGTAAAACTGCCGTTTCCCGTCGGAGATGCTGGCCGGGCGGTTGTTGACCACGGTCAGGCGCGGGGAGCTCAGCGTCTGGCTCTCCCCGCTCTGCTCCAGGGCGGTGAGGGTGGCGTTCAGGTTCCGCACGGACAAAACATCCGAGAACGTCCGGGCCAATCCGCGTCCGACGTCGGTTCCGAACCCGGTGAAGTCCTCCGGTGCCCGCCGGTCGGCCCGGGGATCGCCCGCCGTCTCCCAAATCGTGCCCAACTGGAGGAATGCCGCCTCCGTCACGGTGAGGAACCGGGCCTCGATCAGGACCTGCTGCACGGGCTGGTCGAATTCCTCGATGATGGTCTCGAGGGTTCTCAACTGGCTGGGGGTGCCGGTGGCCACAATCAGGTTCCTCTCGAAATCGATCATGTACTCCGAGCCCCTGAAAAACCGCTGGATGGCGCGTTCGATGGACGGTTCGCTGGGCGCCCCGTCGCGAACGAACTTTTCCACATCCTGGGTTTCGGTAATGATTTCCCGATCGTCCCGGCGCTCGGTGCGACGCTGTATGGACTGGGCTCCGAATTCCGCCGGCATGATAAACCCGCGCCGCAGGCGGTAGAAACGGGTCTCCTCCAACCGGTCCGAATTGGTCGACCCGTCGACAATCCACACCAGGTTGGTGCCGACCTGGAAATGAAGGTCGAAATTCCGCGAGACGTACTCCAGGAACTCGGACAGCTTCACCTCCTCCATCTGGACGCTGATGGTCTGTTCGAAAGCCGGAAGGGTCCGGTCCGCCACAAAATTGATATTCTCCGCCCGGCCGAGGGTGAAAATAATCTCCTCCAGCGAAGCGTCGTCCAACTGGATGCTGACCTTGCGGTTGAGGACCTCCTCCATCCGGCGGGGAGCCCGCTCAAAGTCGTACAGCGGCCCCTGGCGCTCGATCACACGATTGAAGGACGGTGGAACGAGGGGGGCGCGCTCGAGCTCGTCGATCGCGTTGCGCAGATCGGTCGGCAGGCTCAGGCCGCGCGAACGCCGGTCGAAGAGAATGCTCCGCACCGTGGGCGAAAAGCGGGAGTCCTGCGCCTCGATATCGCGAAGCTCCTCTTCCAGCGCCTTCTGCCCGCGCCGCTGGCTTTCCTTCTCGACCCAGTTGTGGATACGTTCGATTTCCGGATCGTCCGGGTCCAGGGCGTACAGGGCGGAGGCCTGGATGGACGCCTCGTCCCATTCATTCCGGCGGGCCAGCCTGAGTATTTCCTTGATCTCGTCGTCGTATCGCTCACTCACGCGCTGTTCGATGGGACGGTCCTGACCTCGTCCCCCCTCGCCCGTCCGGTCCGGGGTATGCTGACAACTGAGCACCAGAAAGGCCTTGGCGACTAGTATCAGGGTCACCCCTTTAAACGACCGGTTCATTCCTTGCATAAATAATATCTCAGAGCGCGGTTCTTCCTCGAGCCGGCAATTTAGCGAACGGGAAGGACATCCTCAAGAAGCATCAACAAAATTCCACCCGCACGCAACGTTTTACCACCGGCCCGGATTTCCCGGCCACAGGCAAAAAAATATCCTTTAAACCGTGGGGATATCGCCCCATATAATCAATCCTTTATGGACAAGCTCAAATTCGCAGTTTTACCGGGCGACGGCATCGGGCCCGAAGTCATGGCGGTGGCCCTGGAGGTGCTCGCAAGGGCGTCGGAGGCCGACGGCCTCACCCTGGAGCCGGTGGAAGCCGACGCCGGCGGAATCGCCATCGACCGGCACGGCACGGCGCTTCCCGAAGAGACTCTCCGGATTTGCAGCGAGAGCGACGCCATCCTCTTCGGTTCGGTCGGGGGACCCAAGTGGGAGAGCCTTCCGCCCCGGGAGCAGCCGGAGCGCGCCGCCCTGTTGCCGCTGCGCAAGCACTTCTCCCTGTTCGCCAACCTCCGCCCCGGCCTCCTCTACCCCGAGCTGATCGACGCCTCGCCCCTCAAGGCCGATCGCATCCCCGACGGGATCGATCTCGTTTGCATCCGCGAACTGACCGGCGGCCTTTATTTCGGGCAGCCCAAGGAAACCCGCGACCTGCCCGGCGGGGACCGCGAGGCTGTCGACACCATGATCTACAAGAAAAGCGAGATCGAGCTCATCACCGATGTCGCCATCGCCACCGCCCGGTCCCGCAAGCACCGCATCTGCTCGGTCGACAAGGCCAACGTGCTGGAAAACTCGGTCCTGTGGCGAAAAACCGTCACCGAATACCTCGCCGTCCATGCCCCGGAAATCGAGCTGACGCATATGTACGTGGACAATGCGGCCATGCAGTTGGCCCGCGATCCCAATCAATTCGACGTCATCCTGACCGAAAATATGTTTGGAGACATCCTATCCGACGAAATGGCCGTCATTTGCGGTTCGCTGGGAATGCTTTCCTCGGCCAGCCTCGGGACCGTGGAAAACCGTCACGGCCACCGCTTCGGTCTCTACGAACCGGCCGGGGGAACCGCCCCCGACATCGCGGGAAAGGACCTCGCCAATCCCTGCGCCCAGGTCCTTTCGGGCGCCATGATGCTGCGTTTCAGCTTCGGCCTCGAGAAGCTGGCCGACCGCATTGAAGCCGCCGTTCGCCGCACGGTGGTCGACGGCACCCGCACCGGCGACATCGCCTTCGGAGGCAAGAGCGTGGGCACCCGCGAGATGGGCCGCGCCATCGCGAATCACCTGTGAGTATTCCGATTTGAATCGCCGGATCGACCGATCGAATTCCGCCAACGCCCGGGTCGTGAATACGCCCGTCATCGATTTCAGGAGGAGGGTGGACAATCCACCGCCCGGAGGACACAATGAACGTACCCGTCCATTGAGCCGCCGGAAACACCGAAATCCATTATCGCTCTTATGACTTCCGCCGAAATCCGCCAGTCTTTCCTCGACTTTTTCGCCGCCCGGGACCACCACATCGTGCCGTCGGCGCCCCTGCTACCGACGGCACCCAACCTGCTTTTCACCAATGCCGGGATGAACCCGTTTGTGCCCTATTTCCTGGGCGAGCGGGCCGCACCCCACGCCCGGGTGGCCGACACGCAGAAATGCATCCGGGCCGGAGGCAAGCACAACGACCTGGAGGACGTCGGTTTCGACAGCTACCACCACACGTTTTTTGAAATGCTGGGCAACTGGTCTTTCGGCGACTATTTCAAACGCGAGGCCATCAACTGGGCGTGGGAACTTCTCACCCGGGAATGGGGATTTCCCCGGAACCGATTGTACGCCACCGTGTACAAGCCGGGCCCGGGCGATCCCGCCGACTTCGACCAGGAGGCCTACGATTACTGGAAGGAGGTTTTCACGACCGAGGGCCTCGATCCCGATGTCCACATCCGCCACGGCGGCAAAACCGACAATTTCTGGATGATGGGCGACACCGGCCCCTGCGGCCCGTGCAGCGAGATTCACATCGACCTCACCCCCGGCGGCGACACCGGCGGCCACCTGGTCAACCGTGATTCCGCCTGGTGCATGGAGATATGGAACCTGGTTTTCATCCAGTTCAACGCCGACGCCCAGGGCAACTTCACGCCCCTTTCCGCCCGCCACGTCGACACCGGCATGGGTTTCGAGCGCATCGCCGGAATCCTCGCCACGACCCGGAACTTCACCGATTTCAGCCGCGCCCCCTCCAATTACGAGAGCGACCTGTTCACCTCGATTTTCGACCGGATCACCGAACTCTCGGGACGGCAATACCGGGGCACCCTGCCCGAATCCCGCGAGCGGAAACTGTCCGACCAGGAGGCCGCCGACGTCGCTTTCCGCGTACTCGCCGACCATATCCGCACGCTCACCTGCTCCGTTGCCGACGGCATTCTGCCGGGGAACGAAGGGCGCAACTACGTCCTCCGCCGCATCCTGCGGCGGGCGGTCCATTTCGGCCGGGGGCTGGGACTCGAAGCCGGATTCTTCGCCGAGCTCATCGACCCGGTGATGGAGAAACTGGGCGACGTTTTCCCCGAAATCCGGCGCCAGGAACAGGTGATCCGGAAGGTGATCCGCGCCGAAGAGGAAACCTTCGGCCGGACCCTGGACCGCGGCATGGAGCTTTTCCGCGGAATCGCGGAAAAAAATCCCGGTGAGATTCCGGGCGACGCCGCCTTCACCCTCTACGACACCTACGGCTTCCCCCTCGATCTCACCGAAATCCTCGCCCGGGAACAGGGGCTTTCCGTCGACAAGGCCGGCTTCGAACGGGAAATGGATAAACAGCGTCAGCGCGCCCGGGCGGCGCGGAAAACGACCGAGATCAAGGTCGCCTCGGAAGGGGACGCCCGCGACCCGACGCCCTTCGTCGGTTACGACCTCGACCGGGAAGGTCCCTTCCAGGTAACGGTTACCGATACGGCCGAACAGGGCGGACACAGCTGGGCGGTATTCGACCAGACTCCGTTATACGCGGAAATGGGCGGGCAGGTCGGCGACACGGGCCGCCTCGACGTAGGCGGCACATCGCTCCGCATCACCGATACGCAGCAGGATCCGTCCGGCCGTATTCTACACAAGCTGGAAGGGTCCCTGCCCGCGGGAAGCGCCGGCAGCGAGGGCCGGCTCTCCATCGACCTGAACCGGCGGCGGGCCGTTCAGCGCCACCACTCGGCCACCCACCTCCTCCACTTCGCCCTGCGGGAAACCGTGGGCGATCACGTGCACCAGGCCGGGTCCCTGGTCGCACCGGACCGCCTCCGTTTCGACTTCTCCCACTTCGAACCGGTAGAACCGGAACAGCTCCGAAAAATCGAAGACCTGGTGAACGA
Source organism: Verrucomicrobiota bacterium (assembly GCA_003565135.1). Classification (GTDB taxonomy): domain Bacteria; phylum Verrucomicrobiota; class Verrucomicrobiia; order Opitutales; family T3Sed10-336; genus PXDC01. The sequence goes on along the minus strand of PXDC01000026.1, from coordinate 4,366 downwards.
ACGCATCCTGGCCAACGCCCCCGTCCGCTGGTACGAAATCGACTTTGCCGATAAGCCCGACGACATTATCGCTTTTTTCGGTGAAAAGTACGGCGAGCGGGTCCGGGTGGTCGACATCGGCGGCTATTCCCGGGAACTCTGCGGCGGCACTCACGTTCGCGCCACCGGCGAAATCGGCCCTTTCAAGATAACGGCCGAATCGGGCATCGCCGCGGGCACCCGCCGGATAGAGGCCGTCGTCGGCGACGCCGCCCTGCAGCTCCTGGGCACCAGCTACGAAACGCTGCACGCTCTCGCCCACCGCCTCTCCTGTCGTCCCGGGGAGGTCGAAGCCCGGCTGGCCCACCTGCTGGAGGAGAGCGAGCGCCTGGAAAAGGAGATCCGGAAGGCCCGGCAGCGCGACGCCGCCGGTGTCGCGCGCGACCTTGCGGCCGGGGCCGAATCCCGTGACGGATACAAATGGGTCGTGGCCCGAACCGAGGCCGGCTCCCCCGACGAACTCCGCTCCCTCGGCGCCTGCATCCTGGGGGAAATCGGCGAAGGCGTGGTGGTTCTGGGCGCCGCCTTCGGCGAAAAAACCACCCTCGTGGCCCTCGCCTCCCCCGGTGCCGTAAAAGCCGGCCACCGCGCCGGCGACATCATCCGCGACCTCGCCCCCCGGCTCGGCGGCAAGGGTGGCGGCAAACCGGACTTCGCCATGGGCGGCGGCAAGGACCCGGAGAATCTCGACGCCGTCCTGCGCGCCTGGAAGCCATGAGCGCAAAACCGCAGTTTCCCGAAGAGCACGCCGAATCGGGCGATTTCGAGCGCCAGGAGGACGCGTTCCGTTCGTGGGTGGAGGACGATCGCGAAGCGCTCCACCCCGTCGAGGAAGGCCGTTACCACCTCTACATTTCGCTGGCCTGCCCGTGGGCGCACCGCACCCTCATTGTGCGCAACCTCATGGGATTGCAGGCGGCCGTGGGCACGACCACGGTCGATCCCGTGCGGGATGAGCGGGGCTGGGCCTTCCGGGACGGCCCCGGGCACTCGCCGGATCCCGTCAACGGCTTCCGTTTCCTGAGCGAAGCCTACCGGGCGACCGACGCCGATTTCGACGGCCGGGTCACCGTCCCCGTGCTCTGGGACCGGCAAAAACGGGTCATCGTCAACAACGCCGAGGACGACATCTGCCGGATGTTTGACGGCGTCTTCGCCCGTTTCGCAAAATCGCCCGTCCCCTTTTTTCCCGCCGCGATCGAAGAGGAACAGAGCGCATGGAGCCGGTTCATTTACGAAAACATCAACAACGGCGTCTACCGGGCCGGTTTCGCCACCACCCAGGAGGCCTACGAAAAGGCGGTGCGCAACCTGTTTGACGCCCTCGACCGCGTCGAAACGCGCCTGGCGGAGCGCCGCTACCTCTTCGGTCCGCAAATCGTGGAGGCCGACTGGCGCCTCTTCTGCACCCTGGTGCGCTTTGACGCGGTCTACCACGGGCATTTCAAATGCAATCTGCGGCGCATCATCGATTACCCCAACCTCCAGGGCTACCTCCGCGACCTCTACCAGCAGCCCGGCATCGCGGAGACCGTCGATTTCGACCACATCAAACGCCATTACTACATCACCCACGGCGACATCAACCCCACCGGCATCGTCCCCATCGGCCCGGAACTCGACCTCGGGCGTCCACACGACCGGGACAACCGGTGATTCCGGACACGGGACGCCGCTCCCTTTACCCGTCCGCCGAAACATGATACCTTCATTTGCCTTTCGGCCCGGGACCCAACCGTCGCCCGGCCGCAAGCGCTCATTATCACCCATTGACATGGAAGGCCTTCCACCCATCGAACCCTACCGGCGCAAGTACGAGGAAATCGACCACCGCATGGCGTCCCCCGACTTTTTCAGCGACCGCCGCCGGGCCGCCGCTCTCTCGCGCGAGCACCAGAAACTGGGCGAGTTGCTCGACCTTTACGATCGCTACGAGTCCTGCCGCCGACAGGTAAGCGAGAACCAGGCCCTGGCCCGGGACAGCGGGACGGAGGAGGAACTCAGGGAAATGGCGGCAGCCGAGCTGGAGGAACTGGAAAACGACGCCGACGCCCTCCGGGAAAAGATCCTCTTCGCCATGATCCCCCCGGATGAAACCGACTCACGGAATACGATCCTCGAAATCCGGGCGGGTGCCGGCGGCGACGAAGCCAGCCTGTTCGCGGGCGATCTTTACCGCATGTACTGCCGTTACGCCGAAACCCGGGGATGGAACGTGGAGACGCTCGGTATGAGCGAGAGTGAGTGCGGGGGCTTCAAGGAGGTCGCGTTCCTCGTATCCGGCGAAGAGGTTTTCAAAAACCTGAAGTTCGAAAGCGGCGTCCACCGCGTCCAGCGGGTACCGGTGACCGAAGCCGGCGGCCGCATCCACACCTCGACCGTCACCGTCGCGGTGCTCCCGGAGGCCGAAGAGGTCGACGTGGAGATCAATCCCGAGGATATCGAGGTCACCATCAGCCGCGCCAGCGGCGCGGGGGGGCAGCACGTCAACACCACCGATTCCGCCGTGCAGATCCTGTACAAACCGACCGGCATGATCGTCCACTGCGCCGACGAACGCTCGCAGCACAAGAACCGGGCCAAGGCCATGACCGTCCTGCGGTCGCGATTGCTCCAGGCCAAGGAGGAGGAGGAGCGGGCCAAATACGCCGCCGACCGTAAAAACCAGGTCGGCACCGGCGACCGCAGCGAACGTATCCGCACCTACAATTTCCCCCAAAGCCGCCTCACGGATCATCGAATCGGCCTCACCCTGCACAACCTCCCGGAAGTGCTCGAAGGCAACCTCGGCGAGGTTGTCGCGGCCCTGCAGGAGGCCGATTACCGCACCAAACTGGAATCCCTGGTACAACGCGCCTGACCCGGATTTCAGGCCGTGGGATCCCCTTCCGCGGTCCGCCGGTCTCCCCCGTGCCGGACCGGGCACACGGAAAAACTGGACGTCGCCCCGCGGGACGATAGGATCAAAAAAATCCCGCTTGTGGTTGAAGTACCGCAACCGGGAAACGCCACGAACCCGAATATCCGGATGACTATGCTGAAAAGAAAACTGCGTATGGGAATGGTCGGCGGCGGCCAGGGCGCCTTTATCGGCGCGGTACACCGCGCCGCCGCGACCATGGACGGAAAAATCGAACTGGTCGCCGGCGCCTTTTCCTCGTCCGCGAAAAAATCGAAGGCATCCGGCAAGGAACTCTTCCTCGATCCCCGCCGGGTCTACACCGACTATGAGACCATGGCAAAGACGGAGGCGGCTCTGCCGGAAGACGAGCGGATCGACTTCGTGTCCATCGTGACCCCGAACCACACCCACTTCCCCATCGCGCGGGCCTTCCTCAAGGCCGGTTTTCACGTGGTCTGCGACAAGCCGATGACCTTCAACCTGAAGGAGGCACGGGCGCTGAGAACGATCGTGCAGCAAAGCGGCCGGCACTTTATCCTGACCCACAACTACACCGGTTACCCCATGGTCAAGGAGGCCCGGCAACTCGTCCGCTCGGGCAAACTCGGCACAATATTGAAAATCGTGGCCGAATACCCCCAGGGCTGGCTGATCGATCGAATTGAAAAAAGCGGACAGAAACAAGCCTCCTGGCGCACCGATCCCAAGAAGGCGGGCGCCTCCTGCTGTATCGGGGATATCGGTACACACGCGGAAAACCTCGGACGCTACATCACGGGTTTGGAAATCGATACCCTGTGCGCGGAATTCACGACGTTTGCCAGGGGACGTGCCCTGGAGGACGACGGCAACCTGCTGGTCCGCTACAAGGGCGGGGCCAAGGGGATCCTTTACGCCTCGCAAATCTCGGCCGGCGAAGAAAATGACGTCAACATCCGCGTCTACGGCACCAAGGCCTCGCTGGAGTGGCACCAGGAAACGCCGAACGAACTGATCGTCAAGTACAGCGACCGACCCCGCCAGATTCTCAAGCGGGGGAACGCCTACCTTTCGGCCGAAGCCCGCCGCTTCTCCCGTATCCCCCCCGGACACCCGGAGGCCTTCATCGAAGCTTTTGCCAACATCTACACCGAAGCCGCCCGCGCCATCGCGGACGCCGTCGAAGGCAAACGACCGGCGAAGTACGACTTTCCCACCGTCGACGACGGTGTGCTCGGCATGGCCTTTATCGAAACCGCCGTCAAATCCTCCCGCACCACGACCAAGTGGACAAAGATGCCGAAGTGAAGCAGCGCGCCCGGTTAAGGCGCGCAAGCAAGTGAACTTCGGCTCCCGGCCTGAGACAACATGCCCGGAGCGTCTCCGCCTTCGGGCTCAACCAAAGAGGGCCGGAAAGACCTTCTTACCGCCGCGGTCATGACCCTT
>PXDC01000517.1 GCA_003565135.1 Verrucomicrobiota bacterium | reverse complement strand
CGGAAGGCCATCGACGGCCTCACAGAGGTCGCTGACCGCAGCGCGCGTCGCGTCGTCCGCCGGGAGCAGGATGCCCAGGCGGGACACACGCTCATGGAACAGGTCGGCCGCCTCGCTCGTCACGGTGGCACGGCCGGCGTCCTCACCCGGATCCGCCGCCGCCAGGGCCAAGCCGCCGAGGCGCAGCACGTGCTCGGCGCTCACCCCGAGCGGTCGCCGCGCGGTCACGATCACGCGCAGACCGGGTGCGGTCTCCAGCACTCCGACGAGGGCGGCACCCAGGCGCTCGGAAGCGAGGTGCTCGGCCTCGTCGAGCACCAGCAGCGCCGATGACGTGCCGATCTGCCCGCCCACCGCCTGGGGGGTCGGCGACACCGACGACGCGAGCCCGACGTGAGACGCGAGCACTGCGACGACCTCGTCGACGCCGTGGAGTCCGGCGAGTCGCACGAAGCGCGCGCCCAGGTCGAGGTCGCCTCGGACGCCGTGCGCGTACTCCAGCGCGAGCCTGGTCTTGCCGGCGCCTCCCAGTCCGACGATGCTCACCAGCCGCGCCGCGCCGCCGAGCCACGAGGTCAGGCGTTCGAGCTCGTGGGTGCGACCGATGAAGGCGCTGGTGGGGTGCGGTAGCTCGTCGGGCAGTGCGTCGATGCGCGCGGCACCGTCAGTGGCAACGGCGAGCGCGCGCCGCGCCGCGTCGGCGAGCGCCTGCGTCGCCTCGAGCGGTTCGCTCGACACGTCGCGCTCGAGGCAGAGCGCGAAGCGTTCGAACGCCTCGAGCGCCCGCTCCGCGACACCGCTCCGCAGGCAGGCGTGCATCAGCGCCTGCACCGTCGTCTCGTCGAGCGGAGCGACGCTCAGGACGCGTTCGCGCGCCTCGATCGCCGACTCGTCGTCGCCGGCGCGCTCGCGCTCGCGCGCATGGCGCAAGACGGCCGAGCGCCAGGCAGCGGCCAGCTGCTCGCGCTCGAGCTCGAGCCACGCTTCGAACGCCGGCATGCCCGGTAGGGCGTACCCGGCCAGCAGCGGCGCCGGCGGGGCGGCGACGAGGCCGGCAGGGTCACCGTGCGCCACCGCCTCGCGCAGGTATCGCAGGTCACTCACGACGCTCCAGCGCACGCGATCGTCGACCACCTCGAGTCCCGCGGCCCAGGGGAAGGCGGCCGCCCGGTGCAGGAGCTGCCTGAGGTAGCGCCGCGCGGCGGCGTCCGGCTCGTCCGGGCGCATCAGGAACGCAAGCTCGTCGCGCGCCACCCAGTCGCTTCGGCAGGCGAGGTAGGCGAGCAACGCACCCGGGCGCGTCGCGGGCCATGGCACCCGGCGACCGTCGTCGAGCTCAGCAGTCGGTGAGCCGAGCAGTGTCAACACACGGCCATGCTACGGCCCGCGCTCGCCGCCGTAATGAGGCTGCCCGAACGCGGGCGACAAGGGTCGAATGTACCGACGCACACGAACGCGTCTCACAGTCTGCTAGCCTGAACCCAGCGACACGATACGGCCGCAAAGGTTCGATCGGCCGGGCTGCACGGGCGACCCGCGAACCCTCTTCGACCCATGTACGGGTCATGCACTCCTGTATTCACAGCGCCTTCACAATCGTGTCGCTCCGCGAACCGATGCGAGAGAGGACACGACATGACGGACGACCGCAACGGCACCTCGATGAAGCGCCGCGACTTCTTGAGGCTCCTCGGCGCGGCGGGGGGCACGGCCATGGTGTTCGGCGCCATGGACGCCTGGGGCTTGGCGAGCGCACAGAGCGCCGAAGCGCCCCCGAGCCTCGACGGCCGCGCCGACGGCAAGCGCGTGATCATCCTCGGCGCCGGCCTCGCCGGCATGACGTCGGCGTTCGAACTCTCGAAGCTCGGCTACGAGACGCCGATCCTAGAGGCGCGCGACTTCGCCGGCGGCCGCGTGCAGACGGCCCGCCGCGGCTTCACGCTGACCGAGGTGACCGGCGTCACGCAGCGCTGCACGTTCGACCACGGCCAGCACTTCAACCACGGTCCCTGGCGCATCCCCTACCATCACCGCTCCACGCTGCACTACACGAACCTCTTCGACGTCCCGCTGCACATCATGGTGAACGACAACGACAACGCCTGGGACTACCGTGAGGAAGAGGGCAACCCGTGGTCTGGTGAGCGCCGCCGTCGGCGCGAGTTCACCGCCGACATGGGCGGTTACACCAGCCAGCTGCTCGCGAAGGCGGTCGACCAGGGCGCGTTGGACCAGGAACTCAGCGAGGACGACCGCGAACGCCTGGTCAACTACCTGGTGCTCTACGGCGGCCTCGACCGGGACGAGCTGGAGTACCGCGGCGTCGCCGGGCGCGGCTACGACGAGGATCCCGGCCCGGGCACGAACCCGGGCGTTCCTTCCGACCCGCACGCCTTCGGCGACCTGCTGCGCAACAGCGTCATCAACGGCTTCCGCGCCGCCGAGGGCCACACGCAGAAGAACACCATGTTCGAGCCCGTCGGCGGCATGGACGCCATCGCCAAGGGCTTCGAGCGTGCCGTCGGGGGCATGATCCACTACGGCCAGGAAGTCGTGGAGATCCAGACGAACGACGACGGTGTCGTCGTCACGGTCGAGGACAAGCGCTCGGGCGAGACGCGCGAGGTCGAGGCCGACTACTGCATCTGCACCATCCCGCTCTCGGTGCTGAGCCAGATCCCGGCCAACTTCTCCACCGACTTCGCCGCGGCGATCCGCGCTCCCACCTACGCCACCACCGGCAAGATGGGCTTGCAGTTCGGTCGGCGCTTCTGGGAAGAGGACGACCACATCTACGGCGGTCACACCACGACCAACATCGGGACCAACATCACGTACCCCTCGTACGACTGGCAGGGCGAGAAGGGCACCGTGCTCGGGTACTACAACTTCGGAAGCACCGCGATCGAGGTCAGCGCCATGTCGCCCGAGGAGCGGATCCGTTACGCGCTCGAGCTCGGCAAGAAGGTCCACGGCGACGTCTACGAGCGCGCGTTCGAGTCTGGCTTCTCCGTCGCCTGGCACCTGGTGCCGTACAGCCTCGGCGGCTGGGCGAGCTGGTCGTCCGACGCGCGTCGCGACCACTACCCGCGGCTCACCGAGCCCGACGGACGCCTCTTCCTGGCCGGCGAGCACCTCAGCTACATGACCGGCTGGATGTCCGGCGCGATCGAGTCCGCCTGGCTGCAGATCGAGAAGCTGCACGAGCATGCCCACGCACGCGGCCTGGCGGGCGTGTCACGAGCATGAACGCATTTCTCATGCGCATCGCCTTGGCGGCGGCCCTGACCCTCGCCGGGGCGGCATCGGCGCAAGACGGGGAGGGGTCCGCCCCCAACGGTGAGGCGCTCTACCAGACCCACTGTGCCGCCTGCCACCAGTCCGAAGGGCAAGGGCTGGGCACCTTCCCGGCGCTCGTGGACAACGCCTTCGTGCTCGGCGACGAGCACGAGCTCGTCGACCTCGTCCTGCACGGCCGCGCCGCGATGCCCGCCTTCGCTGGGACGCTCGACGACGCTGAGGTCAGTGCCGTCTTGACCCACGTCCGCAGTGCGTGGGGCAACGACGCCGAAGCGATCGACGAGGCGCTGGTGTCCGACGTTCGCGGCGATGGCGAGGAGCCCGAACCCGTCGAGGTGGACCTGCCGGACGACTGGTTCGAGCTGGGCGAAGAGGCCTACCTGCAGAGCTGCGCCGCGTGCCATCAGGCCAGCGGCGTAGGCATCCCGGGCGCGTTCCCGGCCGTGGCCGCCAACCCGTTCGTGACGGGCAACGCCGACGAACTGCTGCGCCTCTTGCTCCACGGACGCGCGGGCATGCCTGCCTTCGGCGACAACCTCGACAACGACACCATCGCGCTCATCGCCTCGTACGTCCGCAACGCCTGGGACAACGAGGCCCACCTCGTCGACGCCGCGATGGTCGAGGTGGTGCGCGGCGGCGGTGACCTCGAGCTCGACCCCACCACGCCCACCTTCCGGCCCGGCGCCGGGAACTGACCCCGGCCGCCCCCGCGGCCGCCACGTGTCACACGGACGGGACCGGCCCATGGTGGGCCGGCCCCGTCGTCACTGGCGCGGCGCTCGCCGAGCGGCCAAGATGGGGTCATGCGTACGTCGTCTCCCCATCAACTCGACGGGGCGTCCGGCACGGATCGCCCCCGTGGCGACACGGTCAGGCTGGCGCTCGGCTGGGGCGCGCGCATCGGACTGGTGGCGCTCTCGGTATGGTTCGGCAGCGCCCTGCAGCTGCCGTTCGGACCCGTCGTCGACCTGCTGATCGGTGCCGCCCTCGGCGTAGCGCTGCTCGGCCTCGGCAACCTCACGTTTGGGCTCGTGCGCTGGATCGCCACGGACTGGGTCCGCGTGCTCGGCAGCGCGTTCCTGGTGGCCACCACCGGCGCCGCCATCTTGCTGCTCGGCTTCAGCGGCGCGGCGCCGCTCGTCGCCGCGACGACGTGGGGCGTGTGGGGAGGGACCGGGGTCGCCCTCGCGGTGATCGTCGTGATGATCCGGCGCATGGCGCGAGACTCCGACGAGCGCCCCCGTCGGCGCCTGGCGCCGGCGCTGCTCGCCGTTGGCGCCACGGCCCTGGCGATCGCCCTCATGGTCTGGTGGTGGCACCCCGGCGCCCCCGACGACGCCCTACCGCTCACGGCCGGCGCCGTGCCCACGTTGACGCTGCCCGATCCGGGCGAGCGCGGCCCAGTGCCGGTCGCGACGCTCCACTACGGCAGCGGCACGCCTGGCTGGCGCGTCGAGTACGGGCGCGACGCAGCGCTGCACACCGCCCCGGTCGACCTCGCCGACCTGGTGTCGCTGGGCCCCGTGGCTCGCGTCGTGCGGCCGTGGGCCCTCGGCGCCGGGCTCGACGCGGTGCCGCGCAACGCCGTCGTGTGGTACCCCACCGAGGGCACCGGGCCGCACCCGCTCGTCCTCGTTGCGCACGGCAACGCCAACGCGTTCATCGCCAGCGAGGACGGCTACGCTTGGCTGGGTGAGCACCTCGCGTCGCACGGCTTCGT
>PXDC01000041.1 GCA_003565135.1 Verrucomicrobiota bacterium | reverse complement strand
TGGTCACCAATCCCGTCGATTGGTTACAGTCCCTTCGGGAAGTTTAGGGGGCGCTTTCCCTCCATGCCCTCGCCAATCCTTCGCGTCGGCCGGTCGCCCTGAGCGGATGTCCCCACCGCGAAAAATTTCTGAAAATTCTCCGTGCAAACGCTCCTGAAACGACGCTTTAGGTGTTTGGAGGACATCACGGAGCGATTCGATGCAAGCGGCGGGATTCCGACATTCAACAGACGGCCTCCGATCACCAACAAACGGGAAGGGCAGATCATCATGAAAACTCAATCATTCACCGGTGAACCGCGGAGGTTCACCTTCCCCGGGCTCGTCTTTCTGACGGCGCTGCTGATTCTTTTTCTCTGCGGGGGCGCCCCGGCGTCGGCGCAACCCATTCCAGGCCAGTATATCGCGGTTTTTGCAGAAGATGTTTCCAACGCCGGCGACGCCGCGCGGGAATTGGGGAACCAATTCAACGTCAATGTCAGTTATGTTTATCGGCATTCGATCCGCGGTTTTGCGTTTAGCGGTGCGGAGCAGGCGGCTGAAGCGCTCGCCCGCAATCCGCGAATCGCCTACGTCGAGCCCGATCAGCTCGTTTATACCACCAGCGAGGCGATCGACCTTATTCCAACGGGAGTGCGACGAGTCGGTATTGATGAAGACGTGCTGGAGGGCATATCTCCCGGAGGCGTTCCTGTGGACGCCACCATCGCCATCATCGACACCGGCTTGGATCCGGGTCATCCGGATTTGAACATCGATCCCGACGGGATTCGTTTTTATCGGACAAGGATCAGGGGAAGCTTTCAAGTGGTATCCGATGACAACTGGCACGATGATCACCGCCACGGAACCCATGTGGGCGGAACAGCCGCAGCCAACGGCCAGATTGTGGGGGTGGCGCCCGGGGCGCTGCTGACCGCTGTCAAAGTTCTGGGCAGTGGAGGCGGTCATACGTCGGTCGTCATTGCCGGGGTGGATTGGGTGGCCGAAAACGCGGAGCGCTTCGACGTGGCCAACATGAGTTTGGGCGGAGGGTTCTCCCTCGCATTGAATGAGGCGGTGACTGAGGCAGTCGCACAGGGCGTTGTGTTCACCGTTTCGGCCGGAAATAATGCCGGTGACGCCGGCGACCGGTCCCCGGCATCCGCGGCGGGCGCGATCACCGTTTCCGCCATGGCGGACTTCGATGGACTTCCTGGCGGGCTCAGCGACGAGACCCGGGAGTCCAATTCGTGCGATGAGCCTCAAGTGGACGATTTTTTCGCCTGCTTCAGCAACTCTGGTGAGAGCGTGGATGTTTGCGCGCCGGGAGTGAATATCCTATCAACGGTCCTTGACGGCGGATACGAGAAACTCTCGGGGACCAGCATGGCCGCGCCGCATGTTGCCGGCGCCGCGGCCCTGTACATAGCCAAAAACCGGGAGGCTCTAAGCGAACTTGGCGGCTGGGAAAAGGTTGAGCAAGTGACCGAAGCGATCAAGGTATCCGGCTGGCAATTTGGCGATTACGGCTATTTTTTCGGTGACCCGGATCTCTATCCCGAGCCGCTGCTGAATGTCAGCTCGCTGCTCGGTTACACTCCCAGAGCCGATTTTGCTGTCGACGTTGTCATTCTCAGTCCGCCGGACAGCTCCGAGTTCGTTTCCGGAGCGCTCATCGGCTTTGAAGCCATGGCCGGGGAAGAATCGGAGGACGGCTGGGCCGATCGGACCAATGACATCCTCTGGGCGTCCAGCGTGGACGGCTTCCTTGGCCAGGGCGGATCCATAAGTGCCAATTTAAGCGATGGGGTTCACACCGTTCTGGCTTCAGTCACCGATTATTCAACCGCGTTCAGTGCCTGGGACGCGGTCGATGTGCTTGTCGGCGATGGTGGCTGGCCGGCGGAACCGAACACTCTGGAGATCGAGACGTGGACGGATCGGGAGGTCTATGTCCACGGCGACACCATGTTCTGCGACTCGATTGTCACAGACGGACCCGGCGGTGAGCCGGTGGCAGGAGCTTCGATGAGTTTTCGCATGGTGGATGCCGACGGCGGCATTTGGACGCACAGTGGCGAAACGAACGATAACGGATGGTATGGAGTCAAGTGGGACGTAAATGCCAACCAAGGCGGCCTCGGAACCTACTACATTACGGTCACCGGCACCAAAGAAGATTACGAAGACGGACGGGGAACGACCACGTTCGAAGTTGTTGACGAACTGGAATCCGAACCTCCGGGTGCCCTTGAAGGGGTCGTCACCGATGCGGATACTGGTAAGGGTATCGGCGGCGCCACCGTGATGATCGGCCAAACCGGTCCGTCGACAACCACTGGCGGCGACGGGACCTACAGTATCGAAGACGTGGAGGCCGGAACCTACGATGTGACCGTAAGTGCTACCGGTTATCAGCCGGAGACCCTCACGGCGACGGTGAATTCGGACCAGACCACAACCCTGAACTTCGCCTTGATGGCAGAGGATCCCGACGATCCCGGCGAACCGGATCCGGGCGATCCCGGTCATGTGGATGCGATCACCCTCCAGCTGACCGACAACAGCAACCGGCAATGGGCGCGGGTCGTTGTCGAATGGAGCGTTTCCGGTACCAATCTTGGCGAGGTGCGCCTGGATGCGACGTTCGTCAACGGCGGCACAGACACCGAAACGTTCGCCGTCAGCGGTTCCGAAGCCGGGGGGACTCACGAATTCCGCGAGCGCCAAGGGCACGGAGACGTTGAAGTGACTTTGACGGTCTTCGACGACGAGTCGGGTGAAGAGATCGGAAAGGATAGCGAAACTGAGAACCTTACACCGTAAAGGACGAAACTTCCGTCTTGCACCATGCGGAAATCGTGAAGCTGCAACGTGAAACAGGAGGGTCGGTGGCTCGATGAATGCAGCAACGAATGAAAGAATCGGGGGGTGGTATGGGTGGTTGGGCTTTTGCGGATGGATTATTCTGCCGGCGGTCATCATTGGGGCCTGGTGGCTGGGATTCCTTTCCCACCGAATGGGCGAGACCGAATATGAGTTTGGCATTGGAATTCATCGGATGGCAGGTTCGGTCGATTTGCATTGGGAGACTCGCTATGCCGGCGATCAAATCGGTCCTTCAACTTCGCTCATGAATGATGCGGTGTTTTCAAGCGACGGAAGGCTTGTCTATGTTACGGGTTGGAGTATCCTCGGGAAAAAGAAAACTCATCCCGTGACCCTTGCGTATGATGTAACGACGGGTTCTCGCGTCTGGAAATCCCGTCACGGCCGGTTTCATGACAAATTCACCAAGGGAAAGGAGTTGGCGGCGTGTCCTGCCACCAATCGGATTTATGTCGTGGGGTGGGGGATGCGTTGGAAATGGCAGCGTGCCGAGCGATTCTATTTCGACAAAGTTGCGCGGAATACGTGGTTCCTTTCCGCCCACGATGGAAGAACCGGAAAGTTACTGTGGGCAGCCGAAGATTCAGCGAATATCGAGGGATTCCATCAGCCGCGTGCACTGGTCGTTTCGCCGTGCGGTTCGCGGGTTTTCGTGCTGCTTAGAATCGAGAAGGAAGGCCGTGTCGCCGCGGTTTTGACGGCTTACGAAGTAGGTGCCGGCGATTTGCTCTGGAGCAGTGAATTAATGCGGGTGGGGCCGAACGGAAATTTCTCGGGGGCACGGATGAAGGTAAGTTCGGACGGCCGAAAAATATACGTGGTCGGGGGTACGAATACCGGGCGGGTGGGCCTGCAATGGACGGCTCTGGGGATTAATGCTCGGACCGGATCCCGGGAATGGGCGGCTACGGGCGGCTTGGGTGATCGAATCAATGTGAGCGGAATAAGTTTGTGCGCTTCGGGCGACTTGGTCTTCTTGGCGGGATCGCCGGATTATTTGTCGGAATCCCATTCCGACTGCCGTCCCTGGACCCGACTGGCGCTTCATGCCGCAAGCGGCGACGTCCTGTGGGAAATGCAGGGGGACGCCGCAGGGGCGGACGCGACTATTGTTGTTCGTGGAATCGCGGCCGGCATCGACGGGGAAATCGTTTATACTGCCGGTACGCGAGTCACCATCGGGGGAGATCGTTCGCTCGTACTCCTCGCATACAAAGCGACAACGGGTGGTTTGCTGTGGGAAAAGGAATGGGCGGATAAGAAAGGTATCCCTGTGGAAGCCATAGCCATAGCTGTTGCTCCGGATGGACGATCGATTGTGACGAGTGCGGAACGGCAGGCGGGGCCTATGGCGTTTGTGACCATTGGCTGGGATTCGCAAACAGGCGCTCCTTTGTGGTTGGCCGAATCCGGAGATACCGACTCCAGGCGAGGCGGACCGAAAGCGCTGGCGATTTCCCCCGACTCGAAGCGAGTTCTGGTGACCGGCCGGAGTCAACCGCAAGGCAAAGGCTTCATATATTCAAGCACGTACGTCTATGAAATCGATCCGAGTGGGGTGGAAACAGCGGTAACGTTCAAATACCAAAAGGACGATAACTTCCCGGGGTACCCAGGTCGCAACGTTCACGCCATGCCCGGAAGATGGGGACCGTGATCTGAGTTTTCCCCAACATTGCTCGCACAAGCCCGCCGTGGCGGCGTTGGCCCGTCAACCGGATCGTTCACGTACTCCAGTACTATCGCTGCGCAGGTTTTTGGAAAAATAGCCAGGCAGTAAAAGCCGGAAATGCCGTTGCGTTCCTTCGGGACAAGGCAAACGGCGGTGCGGGAGGCGACTTCGGGTTTTCGCTGCTGATCAGCGAAAGCCGCGACGAAGATAGCCTGCGGGAAGCGATTGAAACGGGTCGGGTGCTTTGGGTCGATACCGAGGAGCCGGACGCTGTAACGGAGCGGCTCATTTTTCCTGAATTGACGTCCATAGAAGTCGAACCGGCAGAAATCAGGCTTCGGATCCGCGGCGGGTAACGATCGCATCGACTGGATTTTCGCCCACGAAGTGATCCACCGGGGCGAAACCTTTGCATTGGAAAACGTTGTGGACGGGAACCAGAATTATGTCCGCTTTGAAATCCACGGCGAAAACGGAGCCG
>PXDC01000299.1 GCA_003565135.1 Verrucomicrobiota bacterium | reverse complement strand
CGCCTGGTGGCGGAGGACCTTGACGCCGTGTGGACGGTTTCTCCCACCGATCTGAAGGCCCATCCGCTGAAACAGCTTTCGGTCGACGGGGATGGGCGCATGACCTTTTGGGATCCGCGCGGGGCGGAGATCATAGCCCGGCAGCAATTGAGTCCCGTTTACCACCGCAACGGCGCCGCTTATGCCGTAAGCCGCTCCTGCCTGCTCGAACAGCGCAGCATTATGGGCGAACGCACCGGGGCCGTTATCGTGCAGGAGCCCATGGTCAGTATCGATACGGAAGACGACGTGGCCCGGGTCGAGTCCGTTCTCCAGGCCGGGGGGAGGGAGCGGGGGCCGGTTCCGGCAAAGCCGCCCGTTCCGCGACCGCGAAAGCTGGTGGTGGATATCGACGGTGTCCTGGCCGAGGCGGTGGCCGACCTGGATTATGCCGAGGCCGGCCCCATCCCGGACAACGTCGCCCGGGTCAACGCCCTCTACGACGCCGGGTGCCATATCGTTCTGTTCACGGCACGGGGTTCGGCGACCGGGAAGGATTGGTCGGAGGTGACCCGGTGTCAGCTCGAACGCTGGGGCGTGCGATACCACGAACTAAAGTTTGGCAAACCCGCCGCCGATTACTACATTGACGATCGCTTGCTCACCCTGTCGCAGGCGCTCAGTTTATGCGGCCTGGAGGATCTTCCGGACGCATCCCACAACCTCTCGTGACTCCGTTTCCATGAGCGACATATTTCAGGATCTTTTTATTTTCGAAATGGCCAACAACCACCAGGGAAGCGTGGACCATGGCCTGAAGATAATCGATGCCGCCGCAAAGGTTGCCCGCAAGCACCGTATTCGCGCATCGGTCAAACTGCAGTTCCGGGAGCTGGAGACCTTTATTCACCCCGAGTACCAGGGGCGTGAGGACGTCAAACACATCCCCCGGTTCGAGAGTACGGCGCTGGACAAGCGGCAGTTCCGGCGGCTGGTGGAGGCCACTCGCGAGGCCGGAATGATGGCGGTGGCGACGCCCTTCGACGAAGCCTCGGTGCAAACGTGCCAGGCCCTCGGGGTCGAGATTATCAAGGTGGCCAGCTGTTCGGCGACCGATTGGCCGCTGCTGGAGGCGATCGCGGATACCAACAAACCGGTGATCGCGTCCACCGGGGGATTGTCGATTTACCAGATAGACAACCTGGTGACCTTTCTTTCCAAGCGGGTGCCCGAACTGGCGGTGATGCATTGCGTTTCCCTGTATCCCACGCCGAACGACCAGCACACCATGAACTTCATGGATAAAATGATGCGGCGTTACCCCTATGTTACGGTGGGTTACTCGGGACACGAAGCGCCGGACAACACCGATGTCGTCCAGGTGGCTGTGGCCAAGGGGGCGAAGCTCCTGGAACGGCATTTCGGCGTTCCCACCGAGGAGATCAAACTGAATGCGTACTCCATGGGTCCGGACCAGGCATCGGGGTGGGTCGAGGCGGCGCAACGCGCCCGTGCGATTTGCGGCGACGGCGCCGAACGGCATGTGAGCCAGGCCGAATTTGATTCCTTGCGTCAGCTTCAGCGGGGTGTTTTTGCCAGGCACCGCATCGCCCGGGGCGAGGAGATCGGGCGGGAGGATGTTTTTTTTGCCATGCCCTGCGTTGATGACCAATTGACCTCCGGAGAATTCGGTCAATACCGCACCCGCTATGTCGCCTCGCGCGATTATGAGGCCAACGAGGCGCTGTTTGAACATCCCCAGGACGATTCATTGCGCCAGCTGCGCGGCATTCTGCACGATGCCAAGGGGCAGCTCTACGAGGCGGGGCTTGTGTTGGGCAACAACGTCAATATCGAGGTCTCCCACCACTACGGGCTGGAACGTTTTCGTGAATTCGGGTGTGTCCTCGTGAGCCTGGTCAACCGGGAATACTGCAACAAGTTCCTGATCATGCTTCCCGGGCAAAGGCATCCCCGGCACAAACACGAAATCAAGGAGGAGACCTTTCACCTGCTCTGGGGGGATCTCGAGGTTGATCTGAACGGAAAGGCCATCACCATGAAGCCCGGTGACCACCTGCTGGTGGAACGCGGGCACATGCACGGGTTTCTCACCCGGAAAGGGTGTGTCTTTGCCGAGATTTCCACCCGGGCCACCCGCTCCGATTCGCACTACGAGGATCCGGCGATTGCCGCCATGGACCCCATGGTGCGCAAGACAATCATCGATCGGTGGTGAAGGAGCTGGGACCATGACCGCGAACAACGGAAGAAGGCCGCGCCGGTGGGTTCAGCTCCCCATGGAGACGAAAGCCCGGGAGTTTCATGCCATGCTGCTTCTCGCGTGCCACTTTGTGGAGGCCGGCTACGGGGTGCTGTTCGGGCACAAGCACATACTGAAGAAGGAAAAGCTGCAAAAAATCCTGCCCCCGGGCGTATACTTTGACAACGGGGTCGTGGCCCGCAAGGCGCGGATGTTTCAGGCCCACCACCGGAACGGCAATCGAATCGCCGCCTGGTGCGAGGAGGGGCTCCTGTTTCCGGACGAAGAGGACTACCTCTCCCGTAAGATATCCCCGGAGACCTTGCGGGAGGTCGACATCTTTTTTGCCTGGGGGGACCATCAGAGGGAATTGATCCTGCGCAAATATCCGGAGTTTGCCGCGACGACGCGCGCCGCCGGTAATCCCCGGTTCGATCTGTTGCGGCCGGAGTTCAGGGAATTTTTCGCGCCGGCGGTCGGGCGGCTGAGGGAGCGGTTGGGGCGGATTATTCTGGTGAATACGAACTTCTCATTTTGTAACCACCACCTGGGGCCGGGTGCGTTCATGGAGACGCTTCGCCGGAACAAACGGATACGTCCCCCCTTCACGGAGGAGTTCTACCGGAAGTG
Organism: Verrucomicrobiota bacterium; assembly: GCA_003565135.1. Classification (GTDB taxonomy): domain Bacteria; phylum Verrucomicrobiota; class Verrucomicrobiia; order Opitutales; family T3Sed10-336; genus PXDC01. The sequence goes on along the minus strand of PXDC01000299.1, from coordinate 2,166 downwards.
GGCCGATTTCAAGCAGCGAATTTTCGACGCCTTCACGGCCATGCTGCCGGGGCTGAGTGCGGCCTTTCCGGATCATACGATTGTCGTGCGCCCGCACCCCTCCGAGAATCACGACGTGTGGAGGGAGAAAACGGCCGCGCTCGGGAATGTCGTGGTCGAATTCGAGGGCAACGTGGTGGAGTGGCTCATGGCGTGCGACGTGATCCTGCACAACGGCTGTACCACGGGCATCGAGGCCTACGCGCTGGAGCGACCGGTGATCGCTTACCGGCCGGTTAAATCCGAGGTGTACGATGCGTTTTTGGCGAATTCACTGAGTTTCCAGGTCGAGAGTGAAGAGGATTTGATTTCCCGGACCCGTTCCGCGGTCGCGGGGGAACTTGTCGGGAATCCGTCCGATGCGGACGAGAAGGAGGCGGTGGCGAAGCATTACTTTTGCGGCCGCACGGGACCTCTGGCCTGCGAGCGTATCGTGGATGGGATCCGGACGCTTGATCTGCCGGAAGCGCCCCTGCGCGGAGGGGTGATCCGGGAACGGTACCTCGATCTGAAGTTCGGCCTTCGCCGGCGGAAACCGCCGGAGTCGTACGTCCTTCAGAAGTTTCCGGGGTTGTCCCTGGAGGAAATGGAGGACTGTATCGGCCGGCTCAGTAAGGTATCGGGTCGGTTCGGTGGCGTCGGGGTGGAGCGGGACCGGAGCGGTGCGTTTGTCCTGACCGCCCGTTGAGTATGGAATCGGCGCATCATCGAGCGGGAACCGGCCGGAAGGGCGCGGGCTTTGGGGCGCGATCTCAGTGACGGGTGGCCGTGCGCTGCAATTCGGCAAGCAGCGTGCCTATGGAGTGGCTGTGACGCAGGGCCGTGACCGACCGGGAGAAGGCAAAAAGCCGCGGGTAAGCCAGGCGGCTGCGATAGAATTCGGGTTTGCGGAGGTCCGTCAGCGGTGTGCCCACGAAGCGGGCGAGGCGGTCGATGGCACCGGGGTCGGTCATGAAGCGCGAGTACTCGAGAACATGAACGCGCTCCTTCGGAAACGATTCGATCGCTTCCAGGGCCGATCGGTTGTAAACCGCCCACGCCCGGAGTACCCGGGTGCCCTTGCCGGCGGAATAAAGCAGGCGCTTGAGGAGGCGCGGGTGCAGGTGGTGTTGCCAGACTTCGGAGGGGTCACGGAAAACGAGAATGATGCGGGCGTCGGGCAGGTGCTTCTTCCAGAAATCAAAGGTCAGGCAGGTTCGAGGATCCTTGAAGCCCCAGGTGTCGTGGCGCGCGTTCAGGGAGGCTGTCAGCCGCTTTGCCTCGGCTTCAAGTTCGGCGGGGTAGGGGGGGCGTGGCCGGTGGACGACCTCGAAGCTGCGGCCCGCCGGTGTGCCCAGAAGGCGGCGGTTCAGGTCGTTGCACTCCTCTCTCTCGTAGTGATTCCCCTGGTCGTAGCCGATTTTCGGATCGAATCGGCCCATGGAGATTCCGGATTCGTGCAGGATTCGCGAAACCAGCGTGGTGCCGGATTTGTGCATGCCCAGGATGACAACGGTCATGGTCGATGGCGGATGTTGCGGTTCATTCCCAGCCGAATTCCCGGCCGAGCAGCGATTCGAGGGCGGCGTTTTTCGGGGCGTAGAGGGTCTTGAGAAACGCCCGGGTTTCCGTATCGATCGGGTCGGCGTAGGCTTGGCGGTTGTGGGCGGTGAATTCGAGTTTCCCCGGGAGCGGGTCGATGCCGAGGAATTCACAAACCGAATCCATGGTCTGCTGCGGTTGCGCAAACAGGGTTTCGCTGCAAAGGGCCAGAAGGGAGTCGGACGGAAACACCTCCAGGTAACGCGCGACCTGGTCCACGTAGAATCCGCGGTGTACGTAGGAGTAATGCCGGTGGAACTCGCTGTCCGCGTGCGGGTCGGCCGCAAGGTGGCGCTCCTCTCCGGGGAGACGTTTCATCTCCTCGCGAACGGCCTCCGCGAACGGCCGCGCCTCCCGGCCCTTTCTCCGGTTATGGGTGTAGTGGGAGTAGGCGCGGTCCACGGGATGGCGCAGGACAACAATGAGCTTGGCCTCCGGCAGGGTCTCGCGGATACGCCGGGGGCAGTGGGGATGGAACAGGTAGTAGGGACTGGACTCACCGGTCAGAGCCGGTTTGCCCAGGGCCTTTTCCCGGCCCCGGATTGT